>JBAPSR010000370.1:0-13854 GCA_049281755.1 Binataceae bacterium (SeqCode) | reverse complement strand
CGGATGCGAATCCGGTCTCCGATGCGGCTTGGTCAACGCGGCGGGCAAGATGTGCGAGCGCTTCGCTTTCGAGCCCGGCCCAAATGACGCGCGGGCGGTGCAGATTGGGAAAGGCGCCGGTTCCATGGGCGCGGACATCAAACGCGGCCGTGACTGAAGCGACGCTGGCGAGCGCCTCGGCGATCGGCCCGAGTCTTTCGGGATCGACGTCGGCGCCCAGGAATTTCAAAGTCACGTGCAGCTTGTCGCGCGGGGTCCATCCGATTGCGTCGCCGGGCGCTCGCGCCTGTGCAATGAAGCGCGCGATGGAGTCTTCGACCCCGGCGTTCATCCGCACCGCGACGAATGCCCGCACGGTTCGCGGCGGGCTTACTTGTCGAGCTCCCATTCGACCAGTTGCAGTCGATCGTTGCCGAAGAACATCACGCCGTCGACGAATATCGTCGGGGAGCCGAAACCGCCGCGCGCGATCAACTCGTCGGTATTGGCGCGCAGCTTGTCCTTGTATGCCGGTGCGGCGATCTTTTCGAAATATTCTTTTTCGTCGAGCCCAACTTCGCGCACGATTCCTCTGAGCACTTCGTCCTGGCTGATGTCGCGATTATCTCCCCAATAATTCTCGAACACGCGGCGGGAATAGTGCGCGATCTTCTGATGCTCGAGCGCGACGAACGCTCCGCGCATCGCCTTCACCGAATTCACCGGGAACACGGTGGGGTTTCCGATCTTGAGGCCGTAAAAACGCGCCCAATCCTGCAGATCCTTGACGTAGTAGCGGGCCTTGGGTTTGACCGGATTGGTTCGGGTCTCGTAAACCGAGGGATTCACGGTATTGAAGACTCCGCCAACCAGAAACGGGCGCCATACCAGGCCGGCCTGACGCCGCGCGGCGACAGCTTCGATCTTGCTGAAGGCGAGATAGGTCCATGGGCTGGAGCAGTCATAAAAGAATTCGAGCTTCTTGGGCATCGGGCGACCTCCGGGGAACTCCTGCGCGGGAACTTCTGTTCGATGCCGCGAGAATAGAGTAATTCGACGCGGAAGTTCCAGCGCATCGCGCGCGGCTACTGGGCTGCGACCGTGGCGGAGCCGTCAACCTCGACCAGGTCGGCGGTGATTTGTCCGATGAATGCGGTGGCCTGCATCCGAAGCGGCAGCCGGCGGCGGTCTGCGCTCACCCAGATGGTGGTGGTGGTGGCCTGATGCTTGTAATTGCCGTTGCTCAGGTAAACCACTCCGGGCGTGATCTTGATCGCGGGAAACACGCCGAGCGGCGTGCGGATCAACTCGCGATCGTCAACGTGAAAGCTGAAGACATAGCGGGTGGTGCCGCTGAAGACGTCGTATTCGTAATTTGCGCCGGGATCGAGGCTCTGCGTCAGCGCCATCATCGCGCCCGAGATGGGACCCCAGGGATCGGTCGAGATGAATTGGCGAGTCATGACCCCGCGCGGATTTTTCTTCTCGGCGGTGACAAGGTTTTTGGGCCGATCGAAACTGATCGTGTATTCATCGAAGCGCTTGTTCTCGGATTGGCGCTGATAGATTCCGCTGGTCGCCAGAGAGCCGAGCGCGAAGCTCTCGTTCATGTAGTCGCGCATCTTGAACAGCACATCGACGATCGGCGTGGTCTCGATCCATGCTTCGGCTTTCCAATGGGACGGATCGTGCGTGTCGCGATGCAGCTCGAAGCGCGCGCGGGCGGCGGGAATTCCGATCCATGAAGCCTGGTAAACCAGCTTCTCGCCGTCGTGGAACGGCGTCGGGCCCGCGCTGTAAGCAGGCACTTTGATATCCGCAGGCAGCACTTCCGGCGTCGGCGAAACGGAAGGCCGCGGATGACGGCGAGGATGGGCAGGGTCGGGCGGCGCTGAGTTTTCCGCGCCCGCGAGAATCAGCGCGCAAAATGCTAACGCTATTAAAGCCGCGCCACGCCTGAATAATCCACGCTTCGGCGAGGAACCTCGACCGACGCTCACGGGACTTGCCTTGCTTGCATTCCAGAACATGATACCTGATAATTTTGACCTATTCGGGAGGATCGTGAAATGTCGAAGAGCCGATTTGTAGTCGCGGCGGCCATCCTCTTCGCCGCGCTAGCGCTTCCCCATCTTGCCAGTGCTCAGGATCAGTACGGCGGCGAGGGATTGGGCAGCGCAACCAGCAGCAATCCGATGATGCATCAGGGCGTTACGAAGGCCGGCGTCGATGACATCGCATCGCGCGCGCAGAAGGAATCCGCCTTCAAGATCATCAAGGATGTGAAGCTCGGCCTGAAGGACGCCGATCCCAACGTCCGCGTGAGCGAACTCAACAAACTGCGTGAGCTCGACGATCCCGAAGTCAACCGTATCCTGGTTCAGAGCATGAGCGACCCGGACATCCGGGTGAAGATGAAGGCGATCGACATCCTGGGCGCGCGCGAGGCCAACGACTCGGTCGAGCCGATGGCGCAATTGCTGTTCCTGCGCCAGACCGAACCCGCCGTCAAGCTGCACGCGGTGGCGGCGTTGGGCAGAATCGGCGACGCGAAGGGAGCGTTGCCCGTGATGCAGTATATGCAGGAGGAGAGCGACGATCGCGCGCGCGGCACCGCGGTGTTCGCGCTCGGCGAAATCGGCAACGACAAGGCCTCTCCGGCGCTGATCAAGGCGGCGGACGAAGACAAGAGTCCGATGGTGCGGCGGCTGGCAAAGGAAGCGCTCGAAAAGATCGACGGAGAACTGCCGACCCAGCACAGCACGCAGGTCGCATCGGGCAAGACCGACAGCGAATCAACCCCGACCGATCAGAAGCTCGCCAAGCTGCGCGACTACGATCAGAAGCTTCAGGATCAGGACCGGTGAGGAGCACGGAGCGCGGATAAATAGTGGATCAGATGACGGGCCGCGCGGACAAATCCGGCGGCCCGTTTTTTTTCGGCCGCGATAACCAACCGAGAGGAATCACGCGATGCTGTACAAAGGCGGATGCCATTGCGGACGAGTAAGGTTCGAGGTCGAGGGCGCGCTAGAGAGAGTCTCGGACTGCGATTGCTCGATCTGCTCGAAGTCGGCGTTTCTGCATTGGCGGATCGAGCCCGAGCAGCTGAGGCTGCTCACGCCGTGGGAAGATATGACGAACTATAAGTGGAACACGGGGCGCGCGAGCCACTACTTCTGCAAGCATTGCGGAGTCGCGGTGCTGCGTCATCCGCGGGGCGCGCCGGATAAGTATTCCGTCAACGCGCGATGCATCGACGGATTCGAGCTCTCGGCGGTCAGGGTCGAACATATAGATGGCAAAAGCCTGTCGCTCGCGGTCGAGTAATTTGATCGATGCGGCTGCTTTACATTGATATCGACACGCTGCGCGCCGATCACCTCGGATGCTATGGCTACGCGCGCGCGACGAGTGAAAATATCGACGCGCTCGCGCGTGAGGGGATCCGTTTCGAATCGGTCTATGCGTCAGACACTCCCTGCTTGCCGTCGCGCACGGCGCTAATCACCGGCAGGTTCGGAATCCACAACGGCGTGGTTTCGCACGGCGGGACCGGCGCCGATCTTTTCACAGAGGGCGCGCGCCGCGGATTTCAATCGCGCACCGCGTACACCAGTTGGGCGCGACGGATGCGCAGCGTCGGGATGCATACCGCGACGATCAGCACCTTCGCCGAGCGTCATTCGGCATATCACTGGGATGCGGGATTCAACGAAGTCATCAATCTGGGCACGATGGGTATCGAGACCGCCGATATGGTCGCGCCGCTCGCGCTCGAATGGCTCGCGCGTAACGGCGCGCGCGATAACTGGTTCGTGCACGTGCATCTGTGGGATCCGCACACTCCCTATCGAACACCGGCCGAATATGGCGAACCGTTCAAGCACGACGCCACGCCCGGCTGGATCACCGAAGAGATTCGCGAGCGCCACTGGCGCAGGCCGGGGCCGCATTCGGCGCAGGAGATGATTGGTTTCAAGCCGGCGGAAAATCCCACCGCCGCGCGAACGCCGCGCCAGCCGCAGCAAGCGTCCTCGATGGCGGAGGTGCGCGCGATGTTCGACGGCTACGACACGGGAATCAAATTCGCGGATGAACATATCGGCCGGCTGATGAATCGGCTCGCGGAGCTTCGCGTGCTCGACGAGACCGCCGTGATGATTTCGGGCGATCACGGCGAGACGCTCGGCGAACTCGGCATCTACTGCGATCATCACACCGCCGACGAATGCGTGTCGCATCTGCCGATGGTGCTGAAATGGCCGGGGCTAGGGGCCGGTCGCGTCGAGCGCGGGATGCATTATCAAATCGACATCGCGGCGACGATTTTGCAGCTACTCGGCGCGCGCGTGCCGGCGGACTCGGACGGGGTGGGATTCGCGGCCGAGCTTCGCGCCAAAGCGCCCTCGGGCCGCGAGTACCTGGTGCTCTCGCACGGCGCATGGACGGCGCAGCGCGCAGTCCGCTTCGGCGATCATATCGCGATTCGCACTTATCACGACGGCTATCACGGATTTCCGGCGCTGATGATGTTCGATCTGAAGCGCGATCCCCACGAGACCCACGACCTCGCGCCGGAGCATCCCGAGCTCGCGGCGGAAGCGATGGCGAAGCTGGAACAGTGGCACGCCGAACAGATGGCGCGTTCGTGGAACGGGATCGATCCGATCTGGACGGTGCTGCGCGAAGGCGGACCGTGGCACGTCCGCGGCCATCTGCGCGAATACCTGGAGCGGCTGCGCGAGACTGGCCGCGCCGAATGGGCCGACCGCCTCGCGACCGAGCATCGTCAGGAGTAGATCTGTTCGGACAGGGGGGAGCTGATGAACTCGAAGATCGTTCAGACGATCGCGCTCGCAGTTCTGGTCGCGGTTCTACCCGGCATCGCCGCCGCCGGTTCAGTCCAAATTGGGAGGCTCAGTTCGTCAAAGTCCGACGACTGGATCTGCGGAGAAGATGTCCCGCTGTCCGCGCCGAATAGTCAGTCATCGTGTGAGAGCGCGAAATTCGGGGAATGCACGGACTGCGATGAGCTGGCGGTTAAGAATCAGTCAGATGTGACCGTGAAATTGAGTATCAAGATAATCGGATCTGGCTTCAAGCGGCCGTGTTCGGGCGCGGTATTTGGATTTATGAGGTGTCCTTCAGGCGCGAGTGTACGGATTAGCACTCTCGACGAATGCGGCGGTTCTCTAGAACCGGGAAAGAGTTGCACGTTGCCGATTGAGTTCTGCCCCGAGCAAGCAGGTGATAGTCACGGCGAAGTCCGCGTGACCGCCACGTCGGGCTCCGCGCAATCGCACCTCGAGGTTTTTAACCTGGCGAGCTTCGGGGATTACCCGCCGGAGCTTGCCGCGGCGGACGAAGCTCGACGCAGCCACCTCGACGAGTTGATGAAAATTCTGTACGTCAAAAAGGTCGAACTCGATACCAAGAATAACGACATCGCGATCAACGTCGAAGTCACCGAAGACGACAAGATCGATCAGGTGCGCCGTCTCGTTCCCCCGAAAATCGATGGCTATCGAACCGAAGTTTCGACCTATAGCGCGGTCGGTTGCGGCCTCTAGCTAAAGCCGCTGCTAGCATCAACCATATTGACGAACGCGCCGGCGCGCAGGATTGGGACGGCGGTGCTCACGTCGCGCTCAGATGCCCAGGTTACGTCCTGCTCGAAACCACGATCGATCAGTTCGCGTCCTGATGCGCACTCGGTTAACGCGCGTGACAGATCTTTCTCCGCATCGCGGAACGCGGCCAGGGCGGTGCGCGCTTCTGGCGACATCGAGATCGCGCCGAGCGCCGCGAGGATCGCGCCTGCGCCGATCAAGTCTTCGAACGCGGGACGGAGCGCGTCGGTTGGACCCCATCGCTCTCCCGCCGCGATGACCGCGATCGGAGCGCCGAGTCCGAGAGCGGCCTTGGCGACCGCCGATGCGTTGCGAAGGCATCCGGCGAAGACTGTCGCGCTGGATTTCGCCGCCGCGAGCGATACCTGCGCACCGTTGGGTGATGCGACGATGATCTTCATTCCGGGGCGGGCAAGCGCCATCGTCGGCGGCGAGAGCGAGAACGGCTGGGCGGAAGTGGTAGCCCGGCGCGCGACCGTCTCGATTCCGCCGACTCGCAGAGCCAGCGCTTTCGACGCGCCCGCCGCGAATTGGCACGGATAGGCCGCGGCGCCGTGCGAGACCGCGACGTCGATCGCGGTCGAGAAGCTCATCAGGTCCACCACGATCACCACGCGCGAGGTTCGGCCCAGCTCGGATGCTCCGTCAACGCCCCAATCGAAGCGCGCGTTGAAGCCGTTTTGATCGTAGATTGCGCTCATCGAAAGTTCGCCGCGCGGCGCATGCAACGCGCGATTATCCCCGTGTCAGCCAATTGCCCGCCATCACGCGGTCGCCGCACCATTTTCCGCTCTCGACCACGGCGCGTCCGTTGACGATCACGTGCTCGATTCCGATCGGGTCGCGGTCGGGCGAGCGTGCGTCGGCGTCGCATCCTACGCGCTCGGGATCGAAGATGCAGAAATCCGCGGCCGCTCCGGCGCGCACGTAGCCGCGTCCGCAAAGATGCATCCGCTGCGCCGCCATCCCGGTCATTTTGTGGATCGCGTCTTCGAGCGAGAGCAGGCCGAGCTCACGCACGTAGTAGCCGAGAATGCGCGGGTAGGTGCCGAAGCTCGCGGGATTGTTGTGTCCGCGCGAGGTCAGGATCGTGTCCATCTCGAATGCGTTCAGAGGATGGCTCATCGCGGAGCGCAGCGCATTCTCGTCGTTGTCATCGCCGCTGTAGAGATGAATCAGCACGCGGGCGCGGGTGCCGCTCTCGCGCGCGATCGTCAGGTAAGCCTCAACCGGATCGAGCTTCATCGCCTCGGCGATCTCGCCGAAGTACATCCCCTCGAAATGCTTCAGCTCCGGCTTCACCGCCCACATCAACTGGACGGTGTCGTGGATGAAGGCCTTTAGCGGCTGAAAACCCGCAGCGAGCCGCGCCCATCCGTCGTGGCTGTCGAGCAGTTCTTCGAGCTGATTTTGCGACCACGCGGGAAAGATGATTCGGATCGTGGTGTTGCCGCAGGTGTAGGGGAAAGTATCGAACGCGACGTCGATACCGTCGTTCTTTGCCTGTTCGATATCGGCAAGGATCTCATTCACAGTCGGCCACGTGCGGCGTCCGACAAAAATCAGGTGCGAGATCTGAAGCGGCACGCGCGCCTGGCGTGCGACCGCGACCATCTCACGCACCGCAAGCAGGTTGTGCGCGATCTGGCTGTCGAAGAACAGCGACCGGGTCGAGTAAGCGCGCAGATGCGATGTCAGCACGCCGCCCGCGGCGCCCGCGACACTCGCCAGCGCGGCAAGCTCGGCGGGCTTCGCGATCATCCCGGGAAAATATCCGAGCCCGGTCGATACCCCGACCGCACCATCGGCCATCGCGCTCTCGGCCATCGCTTGCATCGCGCGCAGCTCCTCCGCCGACGGGTCTGCCGCGCTCGCGCCCATCACGCTCAGGCGAATACTGCCGTGTCCCGCAAGATGAGCGACGTTCAGCGCGAGGCCCTGGCGTTCGAGATGCGCGCCGTACTCGGCTACGCTGGCCCAGTTCCAATCGAACTTTCGCTCCGAGAGCATCTGCCCCGATGCGTCGAGCATCCGCGTCATCCCCGGGCGAATCGGCGCGACCGAAAATCCGCAGTTGCCGCCGACCAAGGTGGTGACCCCCTGCATCAGAAAGGGTTTGAGGATCGCGCCATGCTCGGGAATCGGAACGATCCAGTCGGAATGAGAATGAAGATCGATAAATCCCGGCGCGACGACCAAGCCGGTTGCGTCGATCACGCGCGCGGCAGAGGCCTGCGCGCTTTCGGTGGGCTCGATTATCGCGGCGACGCGACGGTCCTTCACCGCTACATCAGCGCGCCTGCGCGCAGCGCCGGAGCCGTCGATAATCGTGCCGTTGCGAATCAGCAGATTATATTCCATACGGCGAAATCTAGGCGCATCAGCATACTCGGCGCAAATCGCCCGCCGTCGCGCTGATTGCACCGAAGCCACTTGCGCCGATCGCGCGGGCGTATGAAATTCGATGTTTCAATGACGACGGTGTTGATAATCGGCGGGCAGGGTGCGCTTGGATCGATCGTCGCGGACGCGATGCGTGCGCGGGGCGACTTGTCGGTGCTGATCGGGGGGCGGCGCGCGGAGCGGCGCGAGGATTTCCGCTACCTCGATCTGGCGCGGCCCGAGACGATCGCGCCGGCGCTGGCCGGGGTTGATTTCGCGATCAGCACAGTTGCGGATCCGCAGTTCGAGCTCGAACGGGTCGCGGTCGAAACCGGCGCGCGCTCGATTAATATCTCGAGCGCCGTCCTGCCGATTGGCGGACACGTGTCGCTGCGTGGGCGCGGACTCGCGATCGTGCATGCGGGGCTTGCGCCACTCGGGCTACAGGCGCTTATCGCAAAGGCGATGATTGCGCGGCATCCGGCGGCGGCGCGGCTGGAGGTCGTGACATGCTTCTCCGCACGCGGCGCGAGCGGTCCGCAGGGCCGCGAGTTTGCTTACCAAGCGCTCGTGCGGCGGCCGTTCGAGCCCTCGCGGGAGATCGAATTCAGCGCGCCGGTCGGGCGGCGGCGATGCTTTTCAGCCGCGATACCGGAGCGCGACATTCTGCATGCGCTCATCCCCGAGGGCGAGGCAGGAGTCTTTGTTGGATTCGCCGAGCGCACGATTCATCTCGCGCTCGCCGCGATGCGCTCGAGTGGGCTGATTCGGATGATTCCGCGCGCGATGTTTGTCGGGCGTGCGTCGTCATCCGCACCAGCTGCCGCGACGACCGAGCCGACGCGCCAGTGGGTTGCGGTGTATGACGCGAGCGGCAGACGGCTCGGGGCGACGATCACGGAAGGCGAAGGCGACTACCGCACGACAGCGCTCGTGACGCGTGCGTTTCTTGACGCGCTCATCGAGCGGCTGAAGACGCGTAAGCCGTTCGGCGTGCATAGCGCGGAAAAGCTTTTCGATTTGGCCGACATTACCCCGCACCTTCCGGCCGAGGTACGCATCCGCGAGGTAGCGGCTACGCTTTGATCAATCCGTTTGCGTTGCCGCTGGGACGCGGGCGTGCGGGAAACACGCGATCGATCTGCGCGTCGTTGAGTCCCATGTGCGTGGCCAGCACGACGGCGATCGGATCGCGGAAGTCGGTGGTGATCGCGAGGTCGCGTTCCTGATAGAGCTCGCCCGGCTGCAAACCCGGCCATCGGCCATAGACCTTGCCGCCGCGCACCTGCCCACCCATCACCCACATCACGTTGCCGTGCCCGTGATCGGTGCCGGCGTTGCCGTTCTCATGCATCGTGCGGCCGAACTCGGAGATCACCAGGATAGTGGTGTCCTGATAGGTCTGGCCGAGCGATTGTTTGAAGCTCGCGAGTCCTTCCGCCAGCGGGCGGAGATGGCCTGCGAGCTGTCCCTCGGCGGCGCCCTGGCTGACGTGCGTATCCCACCCGCCGAGCGCGAGGAATGCGACGCGAATCGTCGGATCATGCTGCATCAGATGCGCAAGGCGGTCGGTGTCCTGCGAGAAACCTTGCGGTGAGGGCGCTCCGGCGTCGGCGACGGTCATGTCCTGCTGAAGTTCAGCCATGAGTTTTGTGCGCGCCATCCGTCCGTCGCGATAGGTGATGCTGATCGGATCGTTGCCGGTATAGAGGCGGTCGAAAGCCTCTTCGATTACCGGGCGATCGAGCGGCATCGGACGTTCCGCCGCGCGGCCGAGCGGCATGTTGGCGGCGGGCATTTTGCCGCTCAGTATTCGCGGCATCGTGGGACCCATGCTCAGCGCCTCAGTCGGAACGTGAGCCCCGGGAAGCTGCGCCAGCGTGCGATTTAGCCATCCGTCCTGCGTGCTTTTGACGCCGGGCGTGCCGCTTTCCATGTAGTCCTGCGCATCGAAGTGCGAGCGGTTCGGATCGGGCGAGCCGGACGCGTGGACGAACGCGAGCGTGCGCTCATTCCATATCGGCATCATCGTGGCCAGCGCAGGATGCAATCCGAAATGGCCGTCGAGATCGAGCACACCGCCGGGGGTGCCGGTGCGGCCGACCGCGATCGTCGGGCGCGATTCGTAATAGATCGGATCGCCGTGCGGAACGACGACATTCATCCCGTCAACCGCGCCGCGCAGGAACACCACCACCAGCCGGTTCTTGTCGCCGGTGGATGCGAGCGCGCGTCCCGCCCACGCCTGCGGGCTGATAAGAACGATACCGGCGGCGGACAGTAGCGAGGCGCGCCGCAGGAAGGCGCGCCGGGACATCGTGTTCGCCGGATCCTTCGCGCATAGCTCGCATCGCGAGTCGCCGGCCAAAAGTTTTTCGTCGATTGGTTCCATCGCTATGTTCCTAGCGCGTCATGAACTCGGGACTGCCCATAAGCAGAGCGGCGCGCAACTGCGGGGCAGCGGACTCGATCGCCTCGGTGGTATTGGCGCCGAGCGCGCCCGGCCCCAGCGTCTGGGTTAGAGCGGTTGGATCTGGCGGCGTCATCTTTGGATTTTTAATTTCGGGACCCTTATGAGGCTGGACCGGAGCGTCGAAGCTGGTCTTCATCGCACCGGCGCTCGCGTGTTTTCCGAAACCGCGGTTAGCTTTGCGCTCTTGGTCCGGCGACTCGCCTGCTTCTTCCTCGAACGGAGGATGGTCCAGCGGCAGGTTGCCGTTGCCGAATGCGGACGCAAAACTGAGGCGCATCATCATCCCGTCGGGATTAAGCCACGCATCCTGGGTGTTCGAGTAGCCGTTGGGAGTCTGGCAACCGTAGAGCGGCTGCCCGAGAAGCTGCATCGTTCCGTACAGCGGACGGTAGTTGCGCACCGCGACGCCAGTCGCGCGCGCACATGAAATCACATACTCGTAGGGCGATTTGAATTTCGAGCGATAGTAGCGGCGGTTCCAGAATTCCGGCGACGCGAACATCGCCGCCAGCACCTCGCGGATGTCGCCGTCGGTGGCGAGGTAACGCGCCGCCATCTTGCCGGTCAGAGACGCGGGCGGATTGTCGGTCACGAAATATTGCGCGAGCTGGAAGCTCAGATGCTTTGCGGTCGCAGGATGCCGCGCCAGCATCGCGAGCGCGTCCTCGCCTTCAGCGACTCCTCCACCCTGGATCGTGCGGTTGAGAAAGACCTTGGACGAGTCGTCGTGCCGCTCGGGATCGAAGTAGAACAGGCCTGGCGACGGCGGCGGCAGACCCTGCCGTCCGAACCCTCTATTGAAGCGCGACATCGGACCGCGTATCCCGGGGCCGCGCATCCCGTCGCGCGTCAGCATATTTTTCTCGCGATTCGGATTTTCGCGCGAGATGCCCCATCCGGTAAGAATATGCGCCAGCGCGATCACGTCGGCCTGCGAATATCCGCCGCCGACGCCGAGCGTGTGCAGCTCCATCACCTCGCGTGCGTAGTTCTCGTTGATTCCTTCGAACTTGCCCTTGGCTCCGGCGCTGCCAGGGTTCGTGTTCTGCCAGTTGTCGAGATAGAAGAGCATCGCGGGATGCTTGGCCGTCGCGAGCAGCATCGTGCGGAACTTGCCCATCGTATGCGGCCGAATGGCAGTCTCTTCGAACGAGCCGGTCCAGATATTGTCGAGCCCTTTGCCGCGAAAGACGTTGAAGTGGTTGAACCAGAAAGCCGTCAGCACTTCCTGGAGCTGGCGCGGTCCGTCGATCGCGCGGGCGATACGCGCCTCGATCGCTTCTCGCATCACGGTTTGCTGGCGGATCCGCGCGTCCTTCAAGTCGCCCTTCAGAACGTCCTTGTCGGCGCCCTTGTCCTGACGCCGCACTTCCATCACCGGTCCCTGGAATTCTCGAAACAGCTCGAGCGGGGACATGTGCAGCGTGCGATAGCTGGCGATCTGGTCGTGCAGGCTCCCGGGAATCGGAATTGCCGACTCGGGATAGAGTTGCTCGTGGATATAACCGTCCGGACCTAGCTGGCTAATGTGCTCGATATCGCCCGGCCGCGGTCCGAACGCCAGGCGGTTCAAGACGTGAAGTGGGCGCTCCTGCGCGGGTATGTCGCCGGTGCCGGTCATCTGGGTCGTATCCAGTAAGAATATACGACGCAGCCGCGCGATGGATGCGGTCTTAAGGCGCTTTTACTTGAGCTTACGCCCGGCAGCGCGCTTTTGCGCAATCGTGGCGGCGCCGCCCTCGGCGACCCATCGCGTCTGACGCGCGATTCCATTGACTATTTCAACTTCGCGCGCGGTAAGACCGCTGCGGCCGAATATCGCACGAATCGCGAGCATGATGTGCTCCGGGTTATGGACCGGCAGGAAGCCTATCGCAACCAGCGACTCGGCCAGCCGCTCCAGGGCCGCGTCAACCGCCGCAGTATCGGCGAATTCCGGCGCCGCGCGCACCGCCGCGCGATCTTCGGTGTCGGCTAGCATCAGCTCGTACGCGACGATCATCACCGCCTGCGCGAGGTTCAGCGAAGGATACTCGGGCGCGGTGGGAATAGTGATGAGGCGGGTGCAGAGCTTGAGCTCGCGATTGGTCAGCCCGCGATCCTCGGGCCCAAAGACGATCGCGATTCGGTTGGCCGGTGCGAGCGTCGCCAGATCGCGGACTACTGCGCGCAGCGGCTCCGCGCCGGCGCGATAAAACCCGGGGCGGCAGGTGGTGCCGAAGATTATCGTGCGATCGGCGAGCGCGCTCGCGAGGTCTCCATGAATCGTGGCGCGCGCCAGCAGATCGCGCGCGTGCACCGCCATCGCGGTTGCGGCGCGGCTGCGGGGCGACGCCTGTGGCGCGACGATCCGCAAATCGGCGAAGCCCATGTTCTTGAGCGCGCGCGCAACCGAACCGATATTGCCGCCTTGCAGAGGTTTGAACAGGACGAATGCGGTCTGCTCGCGAAGCGCCATCAGTCGATCGTTATAGCATCGGCGGCTCGCACGCATCAGCAGGTTGCATGGCGGATGGCGCATCACCGCGCCCGACGGCTATTGTCGCTCGAAGCCCAAGGCGCCGTCGGAAGGGTAGTCGCGATGAAATGGCCAGCAGGATTCGAGCCCGAGAAGTCTTCAGTCTATGCGCGCAATGAAATTGTGATTGCCGCGCCGCCGGAGCGGATTTGGCGTTGGATGATTCGCGCGGGCCGGTGGCCCGAGTGGTACAGCAATAGCTCGGACGTCGAGTTTCTTGGCGGGAACTCGCCCGACCTCGCGCCTGGCACCGAGTTCAAATGGAAGACCTTCGGCGCGACCATCACGAGCCGCGTGATCGTTTTCGAACCGCCGCGCGAAATCGCATGGGACGCGCGCGGAATTCTAACCGCGGTGCACGGATGGACGATCGAGCCAGCGGGCGCGGTGTGCCGCGTCATCACCGAGGAGACGCAGAACGGAATCCTCCCGAAGCTCGCGTGGTGGTATTTACGCCCGATGCTCGAGCGGGGCCATCAGCACTGGGTCGAAAGCTTAAAGCGCGTGGCCGAAGGCGGGGACCCGTCGTAATCAGGACACTTGGTCGAGCGTCAATTCGAAGGCGCCGGGCTCGCTCATGGCGCCGAACAGCGCGAGAAGCTGGCCGAAAGCCATTATCGGCATAAAGATCCAATATTTTCGGCGCACCAGCGCCATCAGGCGCGTACGTTCGCCGAGGTTGTCGATAAATCGCGCGCGGCCCTGGAATTTTTCACCGCCGACGTCGATACGGGCGGCCGGAGTTTTGCGCAGATTCTTTACCCAGTTGCGCGCGACGTTCGCCGTCGGAAGGATGATCCTGTCGCCCGCGACGACGAACCAGATCGTCACGTCGTATGACTTGCCCGACTTGCGGCCGACATGCGTCA
>JBAPSR010000369.1:0-17353 GCA_049281755.1 Binataceae bacterium (SeqCode) | reverse complement strand
TGCCAGGATCCCACCCAGGATTAGGCAGAGCCATTGCCGTCGCAGGTAGTTACTTAAGCGAAACATCGGGCTAATGGTAAACACGGCGGGGGCGGAGTTCAAGGCCGCTTATGCCTTAACGTCATTCTAAAGTTCGGAAAGTGTATAGGATCAGCGGCTCGTGCCGACTTTAGAATTTCTTTATAAATTTGCGCCGCCCCTGTTGCATTCGCAATAACGGGTTTCTATAATCGGCACCGAGGGGTGGGGAAGGTTAGACCACTCATTAGGTAGGGAGCTTATCCAGCAGCGGCCAACGGAAGAGGAGGTGTCTATGCCAGTGAAGAAGAAGGCCCACAAGCGGGCCACCAAATCCAAGTCAAAGCTGAAGAGCGGTATGAAGAAGAAAGCCGGCAAAAAGAAGAAGAAGTAACTAGCCAAAAGTTTTCCTCCGAGCTTTAACCCCTCGGAGGCTGGCTAACGATGCCGGGCTAGCTGCTGGAATGAGCCGAGGCGCTAACGCCTCGTAAACCGAGAGAGCCCCCGTAACAGGGGGCTCTTTCTTTTTCCGCGATCCTTGCGTCGGCGCCGCCGCGCACCTAATCATTGCGATCGGCGCAACCTGCGCGAGCGCTTTGATGAACCATCCTGATTCCAATTTCGATGCGATTATCGTCGGCGCGCGCGTGGCCGGAAGCGCGGTCGCTATTTCTCTTGCGCGCCGCGGACTCAAGATCCTGCTGGTCGATAAGGCTACGTTCCCCTCCGACACGCTTTCCACTCATATCGTCCTGGCCGGCGGTGCGAAGGTGCTCGCGCGGATGAACGCGCTGGAGCATCTCGAACGTGCCGGCGCACGGCGCTACGAAAGGATGCGGATGCTGGGGCCTGGCTACGATTACGCGGTTGATCTCGCAGCCGAAGGCGAAGACCTGCGCGGATTTTGCCTTGGGCGAATGCCGATGGACGCCGCGATGCTCGCGCTCGCGCGCGACTCGGGCGCGTCCGTTCGCGAGCGCTTTCGGCTCACCGATTTGGTGATCGAAAATGGCGTGGTCGCGGGAATCCGCGGCGAGGACGAAAACGGTTCGCACGAATTTCTTGCGGCGCTCGTCGTCGGTGCGGACGGGACGCGCAGCACGGTTGCGAAAATCGCCGAGGCGAAGCTCGGCGCCTTCGAGCGTACCGAGGTTCCATGCGCACGCGCGTACTACTACTCGTACTATGAAGATGTAAGCCGGCATCGTTTTGGCGACGACCTGGTGACCGAGCTCGACGCCGGACCGGGCCAGGGCGCGATCCTGTGCCGATGCGAGAATGGGCGCGTGGTCGCGGCGGTCGCCTTCGATGCGGCGCAGATGCATTCGTTTCGTACCGATCTGGGAGGCAATTTGAAGCGCGAGCTCGCGCGTTCGTTCGTGGTCGGATCGCTGATCGAGGGCGGGCGCGCATCCGGCAAAATCTATTCGTCGGGAATGCTGCTCAACACCTATCGCAAGCCGATTGCCGACGGCGCGTTGCTCGTCGGCGACGCGGGGCTCCACGTCGATCCGCTGTTCGGGCAAGGACACTCGCTCGCGCTGATGAGCGCGGAGCTCGTGGGCGAGCTTGCGCCCGGATGGTTCTCTGCGCGAGAGGGCCGTGTGATCGGCGCTGTTGCGATGAGCGAATTTGCGAGCCGCCGCGACCGCCTGCTGATGCCATATTATTCCTCCAGCGTTAAAACCTCTGGCGGGCTCCGGCACGACCCTACTACGCATGCGGCGCACCTGGTCGCGCAGCGCGAGACTTGGGCCGCGCGTGAGATGGCGCGTTTCGGCCAGATGGCGTCAAGCGGGGGCTTTCCCTCGTTCCGGTTCGCGCGGATGCTCGCACGACAGGCGCGCGCCGCCTGAGGGCCGGGTGGACGAATTACTCGGACGCTTTCCGTGCGTGGCCGAGCGGCCGGAGCCGCTCAAGTTCGCTTGGCCGATCATCCTTATCCCTGACTCATTCACCACCGTGCGCCATTTGGGCGTGATACTGGGTTACTTCGCCACGATCGGATGGGAAGTCTACGCGCCTGATCTGCGCAGCGCGATCGGAGCCGGCAAGACCCCGGCGCTCGCGAAATTTACCTTCGCGGATCTGATCGCGCTCTGCGGTGAAGCGCTCGATGCGCTCGGACGCGGCGCGATCGTCGTCGGTCATGGCGCCGGCGGGCTTGCCGCGCTCAAGCTGGCCGAGCGTCCCGGTGTAAAAGCCGCGGTCGCGCTCGCGCCTCTCGTGCCGGGCTACCGATCGCCACTGGTTTCCGGGTTAGCGGCACGATTCTCCTTCTCCGCGTGGCGGCGCGGAATGATCGATCCTCCCCGAAGACGCCAGCTCTTCGAATTCGTCGCCGACGCCGATCCGTTTCAGCGCGACGGGATTATCCGCGCGATGGTGCCGGAGAGCGCGAAGCTCGCTCTGGAGATCGCGCGCGGCGAGATCTCGCTAGCTGCATCCGCCGCGCCGCGGCTGATCGTCGCCGGCGACTCGGACATTTTTGCTCCAATCGCCCAGACCGCCGCGCTCGCAGAATCGATCGGCGCAACGCTCGCGCAAGTTCAGGGACGCGGGCACTGGCTTATCGGCGGCCGCGCGCTCGAGCGTGCAATCGCGCAGACCCAGCGCTTCCTGGTGCGGACACTCGGCCAGGAATTGCTGTTGCTCTATCCCGAGGAATGGAAAAACGATCCCGACAACGGCTAGCCTCCGAATCGTTGGCAGCGAAGCCGCCAGTTGCGCGATCGAACAGGTGTGGCGGATAATTCGCGCCTACATGCAGGAGCGGAAATAATACGATGGGTGTAATCAGAGATCAGTCCGAAAGATTATTCAACGGCGAGATCACGACTCGCCAGTTTCATCCGTTGATGCCGACCGGAGAGTACGAGGAAGTCGCCGACGGCGTGATGTTCTATCGATGGTTCGCGAACGTCACCGCGGCTAAGACCAGCGAGGGACTGGTGCTGATCGACACGGGCGCCTATTTCAATCAGCAGGCGACGCTCGAGCTTTTGCGCAAGTTCTCGCCCGACCGCGTCAACACCGCGATCTACACCCACGGCCACGTCGATCATGCGTGCGGCACGCCCGTATTTTTGGAAGAAGCGCGCAGCCGCAATCTGGCGCGTCCGCGAATCGTAGGGCAAAAGGGTGTCTCCGCACGGTTCGATCGCTATAAGCGAACCCAGGGCTACAACAACGTTATCAATACCCGCCAGTTCAGCCGTCCATCCTCATTTCCGACTGAGTACGTTTATCCCGATACCTACTTCGATAATCAGTTGAATGTAGTAGCAGGCGATCACAAGTTCGATTGCCATCATGCGCGCGGCGAGACCGACGATCATTGCTGGGTGTATATTCCACAACGCAAGGTGCTATGCACCGGCGACCTGATTATCTGGGCCGCGCCCAATGCCGGCAATCCACAGAAAGCGCAGCGCTATGCGCGCGAATGGGCCGAGGCGCTGCGTACGATGGCGAAGCTCGGGGCGGAAGTTCTGCTGCCGGGCCATGGCTATCCGGTTTTTGGCGCGCTTCGGGTCCGCCGGGTGCTGAACGATACGGCGGATTTTCTGCAGAGCCTTTACGATCAGGCGATCGCGATGATGAATGCCGGCGCGTCGCTGGACGAGGTGATTCATTCGGTCAAGCCTCCGGCAAATCTGGCCGACAAGCCTTATCTCCAGCCGGTCTATGACGATCCGGAATTTATCGTGCGCAATATCTGGCGGCTCGAGGGCGGATGGTATGACGGCACCCCGTCGCATCTTAAGCCCGCGACCGAGTCTGCGCGCGCACAGGAGATCGCGTCGCTTGCGGGCGGCGTGGACAAGGTTGTCGCTCGCGCGCTCGAGAAGCTGGGCGCGGGCGATCTCGCGCTCGCCGCGCATCTCGCGGATTGGGCCGTCGGCGCGGCCCCCGAAGACAAATCCGCGCATGCGACCCGCTCGAGGATCTACCAGGCGCGTGCGGATGCGGAGAGCTCGACGATGGCGCACGGGATTTTCCATTCGACCGCGCTCGAATCAGCAAAAAAGGCGGGAATCGCCCCGCCGGAAGACAAGCGAAGCTTCTGAACGTCGCGTCCGCGCCTCTCGCACTGGGTATCTAGCCGTCTGCGTCGTGATGAATGATGTGCTGTACGCCCATCGGCAGTTCTCGGAGCGCGGTGCGCAGGAACGAAGGATAAACTCGCGCACCAACCAGCTCTTCGAACGACCACCATCGAAAAGTATTTCTCTGCCCGTCGGATTCCTCGATCGTAAATTTCTCTGCAGTCGATGAAACCGAGCTTTCGGGAAGCGACACCAGGTAGTAAAGGCAGAGCTCGTGCACTCTATCAGGATGCGGTCCCCAGAAATTCTCAACTACCCAGACCAGCCGTTCGATTTGCACCGCGGCGTTCAGTTCTTCGCTCATCTCTCGCGCCAGCGCGGTTTCGGACGGCTCTGCCAGCTCGACCCGGCCTCCCGGCATGTACCAGTAGCCAGTCGCATTATCGAGGCAGAGCAGGACACGATCATCTCGAAGCGCGATCGCTGCGACACGATATTGGAACAACCACGATTCGTCGCGCAGCGTGATCATCCGCCGAGTCGGCATCGCTATACTCCCCCTCTCACGAAACTCGCGGCGGTGGCGTGAGCTTGCCGAGAATCGCCGGTGCCCGCGCACCCGTGACGCTCGGGATATTTCCCTGCCGCCCGCGCAGCATCTGATAGCCGAGAATCGCGAAGGCGACTGCCTCGAGCGAATCGCCGTCCAGGCCAAGCTTCGCCGCCGTGGTGACTTCGAGCGTCGGTAGTTCCTGCGAGAGCATCTTGATCAACGTGGGATTGTGAGCACCGCCTCCTACCGCGACAAGCTGATCGACGCGGCCGCGCGGCGAGATAAAGCGGCGGACCGATTCGGCGATCGATCGAGCGGTGAGAGCAGTAACCGTCGCGAGGAGATCATCGCCGCGCACGTTCATCGGCTTCGCGACGCGCCGGATCTCCGCGAGATACGGCACGCCGAATTCCTCGCGGCCGGTCGATTTCGGAGGACGGCGGCGAAAAAACCGATGCCGCATCAGCGCTGTCAGCATCGGGTCGCTGACACGGCCGCGCGCCGCAGTTTTTCCGCCGCGATCCATCCGCATCTTTCCACGCGTCATCTGGCTCATTAGCGCGTCGATCAATCCGACACCAGGCCCGGTATCGAACGCGATAAGATCGGGATTTCCCTGCCGCGCACCCCCGGGAATATAAGTCGCGTTGCCGATCCCACCGATATTCTGGATGACGCGTCCGCGCCGAGCGTCCGCGAAGAGCCACAGATGCGCCAACGGCGCGAGCGGGGCGCCCTCGCCGCCGAGCGCGATGTCCATTGGTCGAAAGTCGGCGACGACCGGAAGATCCGTCATCGCAGCGATAACCGCGGACTCGCCGAGCTGCAGCGTCGATGCGATCGCGCCGCGTCCGGCGACTCGCGGCGGTCGATGAAAAAACGTATGCCCGTGCGAGCCGATAAAATCGATCCGCGAAAGTGCGATTCGCGCCTCGCGAGCCACGGATATGACAGCGCGGCCGAATGCGCGGCCGAGCTCGAAGTTGAGAGCGGACAATTCGCCCGAACCGACGCTGTTGCCGGCGGTCGCCGCGAGCAGTCGCGCGCGGAAACTTGCCGGGTATGGATAGGTGCGAAAATGGATCGCGCGCGCCGGTGGACGCTGGCGCTCATCTATATTCACGATCGCGGTGCTCACGCCGTCGTGCGAGGTCCCGGACATCAGCCCGATCGCCAGGACTCCGCGGCGCTCGCGCTCAGTCTTTCTCGCGCTCATCGATCTGCCTGGGTTCGTCTCCGGATATCTCCTCGGGCTCGTCGTCTGGACCGCGATTCAATTTCAGCATCTCGATTCCCGCCGCTATCAACCGCCATCCCGCCGGAATTTCGATCGAGCCGCTGTCGTCACCCGCGTCCAGCTCGATAATCACCTTGCGTCCGCCGTGCCACTGCACCAGCAGCGGACGATGTCCGATCTGGCGGCCGGTTGGTGGATCGATCGCAAACTCACCGAGCATTGTTGTCGCGCGCAAATCCGAGAACGCCGCGCGAATCCGGTTCTGATCGAGCGATCCTGCCGCTTCAAGCGCCGCGCCGGCAAGCATCGCCGCCGCATAGGCCTGGGCAGCGGTATAGTCGGGCTGCGCGACTCCTGCATCACGAAACATCCGCATCGCGAACTCGCGCGGCGCCGGCCCAAGGCTGGGCGTGATCTTGGAGTCGCCCTCCCAATGACTTGGACCTACGATCCCTTCGGCACTCTCGCCAAGATCATCGTGAAAGCGCGCGACGCCGGCGGCGACGCACGCGAGCACGGGGATGTTGAGGCGCGGATCCGCAGTGACGGCGCGCATCACCGCCAGGTCGTGTTCGTAACTGCCCGCGCTGACGAGCACGTTGACGCGGTTTCGGCGCAGCGCGGGAAACAGCGCATCGGGCGTGCGATAGGAGTCGAATCTGCCGTTCCATTTCACCCGCACGCGAACTCCGCGCCGGCGTGCGATGCGCTCCCGCGCAGCGTTCTCGATTCCGCCGCCGACAGCGCGCGCAAACGGAGAGCGGGTCGCGACTATCGCCATCCGCTTGCGCCAGAATTTCAGCGACGTGAGCAGCCTCACGAAGCCGGTCAAATATTCGCTCGCGGGAGACGCGACGCCTACGATCATTTTGTATCCGGATTCGTAAAGCGAATCGGCGGCGCCACCATGGTTGATGAAAACACGCCCGGCGCCTTCCGCGATCGGAGCCGCTGCCGCGGCGAGATCACTCGAGTAGGGGCCGAGCACAAGGTCGGCGCGCTTTCCGGTGACGAGCGCGCGATAGATTTCGGCGCATCGCGCCGGATCGCTTTGATCGTCGATACAGTCCAGCGCGACTTCCGCGTGTTCGCTGCCCAGATGCACACCGCCGCCGGCGTTCGTATCCGCAACGAACAAGCGCAGAGCGGCGTCTGCCTGCCTGCCCATCGCCGCATATCTTCCGCTGAGTGCGAGCGACGCGCCGAGAGTGATTTTCACGGTGATGGCCGCGGAGCGCGCCGCGGGTCAGCCCGCAATTTCGGCGATACCGCCCTTGATGACAGCCTGATCGTTGGCATTGAACGTTGCGAAGGCGAAGGTTGCGCGGCTGTCGTGCTGGCCGTCGCGCCAGGCTTTGGTCGTTATCGTTTCGCCCGGACGCACCGGGCGCGAGAACCGGACCGCAAGGCGCCTGAGCCGTCCAGGATCGCAGCCGCACAATTTGTCGATCGCGACCTTCGAGGTAAACGCCATCGTGCACAGGCCGTGCACGATAATTCCCGGCAGCCCCGCAATCCGGGCGACATTTTCGTCAACGTGAATCGGATTGCGATCGCCCGAGGCCGCCGCATACCTGACGGTTTGATCGAGGTCGATCCTTTGCGCCACGCTGAACAGTGGTTCTCCGCGTTCGACCTCTACTGCGCGGACTTCCGCGATCGCGGCGCGCCGGCCGCCGCCGCGAATGAAAACCCCGAACACGATCCGCTGCACGGGCTCGCCGTTCTGGTTTTCCGCGCTGAGTTCGACGGCCATCGTTTCTCCGCCGGGTTTGGTCTCGATGGAAATGATTTTCGCGCGCGAGGTGATCTTGTCGCCGGGCCTAATCGGCGCGAGGAATTGCATGTCCTGCTCGCCGTGCACCAGGCGCAGCAGGTCGGCGCCGACTTCCGAATCCGTCACCGCGCCCATCACTGAATTCCACGTGACGACGACACCGAACATCGGCGGCGCAACGATTCCCCCCGGACGTTTCTCGTCAAAAAACACGGGGTTGTCTTCATTGTAGGCGCGTGCGTATGCGCGGATCGCATCGGCGGTGACGTCACTAGCAATCGCTGGATATTGGCGGCCCACGCAGGCCTTGTTCAAAGGCATCGGATGCTCCCGTTTCGTGAGAGAGGGTTGCCGCGCATGCGTGCGGCGATGCTTCAGCGGAGCTCGCGGCCCGCGATGAACACCGCCTTCAACTCTAGCGCCCGGTTGAGCACGATCAAATCGGCGCAGGTTCCGGGGTCGAGACGGCCGCGCTCCTTGAAACCGCCGACCGCGGCGGGATTGGTCGCGGCCATCACCGCCGTCTCTGCGATCGGCACGCCAGCCTCGCGCACCATCACGCGGACGCCATCGAGCATGCTGATGATGCTTCCGGCCAGAGTGCCGTCGGCCAAACGCGCGGCGCCGCGATCGATCTTCGCGCGCGCACGGCCGACCTCGAGCGCCGCATCTGGTTCGGTGCCCGCGAGCGCAACCTTGTCGGACGTGATGATGAGCCCTTTCATGCCGCGTGCGACGTACGCCAGGCGCAGCATCTCGGAATGCACGTGCACGCCGTCAGGGATGATCGCAGGGCGTGCGTCTGATTTCGCGAGCGCCGCGGCGACTACGCCGGGATCGCGATGGCCGAGCGGGCGCATCGCATTGTACAGATGCGTGAACATCCGCGCGCCCGCGCCGATTCCGGCGCGAGCCTCCTCGAGGGTGGCGTCGGTGTGCCCAATCGAGACCGCAACTCCGCGCGCAACCAGGCGGCGGATCGCCTCGAGGGCGCCCGGCAATTCCGGCGCGAGTGTGACCAGTTTCAGCGCGCGCATCCCTATGGTGCGTTCGAATTCATCGCCGTGCGGTTCGAGATTCAGTGGAGGATGCGCGCCGAGTCGGCGCGGGGAAATGAACGGGCCTTCGAGATGCATCCCGAGGATTGCGGCGCTGTTTTGCGCGACGGCAGGATCGGCCTCTGCTGCTGCGATCGCATCGGCGATTGCCGCGTGCGCGCGCCCGATTCGCTCGAACGCAGCCGTCACCGCGGTCGGCAGCCACGCGGTCGTGCCCTCGTGCGCGAGCTTCTGGCCGAGCGTGCGCAGCGCGGCCGCATCGGCGGACATCACGTCGATCCCGTGGGAGCCATTGACCTGCAAGTCGATGAATCCGGGCAGGATGTAATCGTTGCCGGCGGCGGGGCCTTCGTGAACTTCGACGATTTTCTCGCAGAAGGTGATCTGTCCGCGAGTTAGCGAGCCGTCGGTGCGCGCGATCTCGCCGCTGAGCGTTTTCATCATCACCAGAGGACAATCAGTTCGCGCGGAAGCGCTCTGCAAGCAGGCGCGAGAAGCGCGGGAGATAAATCAAGTCGAAGGTTTCTTCCTTGCCGGGAAACATCGCGACCGCCGCGCCCTTGAGCGCAATCACGTGCTGCCAGGCCTGTTCCAGAGTCAGATCCTGATCCTGCGCGAGCGTGGCGAAAGTCAGATCGACCAGAAAGCGCAGGCGCCGAAGCATCTTGTCTTCCAGTTCGAGCGCGGCTTTGCGATTGTCATCGGACATCGGGATGCTCCGTCAGATCCACGGCGCGGAGCGCAGGGACTCCATCAACCGTAACCCTAACCTACCGCTTCGGGCAATCGTTCGGGTGCGCGTGGCAGCGCTGCAACTGCGCAAATCGGGGCGCACTTGTTTCGGTTCCAGCGCGATGACAAATTCTTACGCACGATGGCGCAGCAGCGAATCAAGAGCAGCTTCATCTACCTGGCCAATGCGGTTGGCGACCTGCGCGGCAACTGGATAAATCTTGCCGTCGTGCTCGCACCGCTGATCGTACTCGCGTCGATGTGCCTGCTGCCCGAGGCGCTCAATCTGCAACATCACTTCGCGAGTTCGCTCGGAGGCGGGGGAACGACTGTTGGCTACTTCCTCGCGCAAGAGCCGTATCATCCTCCTACCAATGCATCGCCCGCGCCATATCCCGATTGGCTGATCTACGCGATGCGCGCAATGGGCGCGCTGATATCGCTGGTGGCCGGGCTGGTGATACTGGTCGCGCTAAAGCGAATTCAAACCGGCGAACGCGCTTCCGGGATAATCGGAGAAACGATCGCGGTTTATGCGCGCGCCGGACGACTCGCGCTCGCGTACCTGTGGATCGCGATCCTCCAGTTGCTCGCGCCTGGCGCCGCGATATTGGTGCTCGAACTCAGCCTCGGGACCGACTATCCGGAGTTGTCGGTGCTGATCTCGATCGTGCGGATGGCGCTGCTGGTCGGAGCGGGGATCGTTTACCTGTGGCTGTATTTCGCCGAATACGCGCTGGTGTTCGACGGCGAGCATAGTCTGCACTCGCTGCTCTTCAGCCGCGACCTGATGCGCAAGCGGTTTTTTACGGTCGCGTCGCGGGTCGTGGTCTTTCTTGCGGTATGGTCGGGTTTCAATTCCTGGGCGGTCGTCGCATTCTACGAAGTAAGCGTGTTGCTCGGACCGGTCGCGCAATTGACCGGCGTTGTCTCGACGATCGTGATTCTCCTGAACCTGATGTGGTTGAGCATCAGTCTTGCGACCTTGACATTTTTCATCGCGGCAGGCGTGCGCCTGTACCAGGATCTGATTGCGATCGCGCGCGCGGGCAGCGGCGACCAAGCGAATGCGAGCGCCGCACTTCAGCAGGCTACCGTGCCGCTTAGCGGCGCTTCGGCCTGAGCAATCTTTCAATTCTTCTCGGCAACGCGGGCGATTGCGCGCGCGGCAACATGAATCGCGGGCAGCGAAATCGTCTGCATGGTTGCGATCTCGGCCAGCAACCGCTCGAGGTCCGCAAATTCCCGCGGCCGCGTGCTGGTAAGACGCTCGATTGCGGCAGAGGCTCCTCCCGCTTCGAGTGCGAGACTCGTAAGCTGCAGACGGCCCTCGCGTAGCTCGACCGCCAATTCCTGGGCGGCGCGGCGGCGCCAGCGATCTTCATCATCGAAATTGGCCACAGCAGCTTCCAGGCGCGAGAAATCCAGATGCGCGCTCACGCCGAAATACGCCTCGGCTACTCGCTCCGCCGGTAATTTGCGCGCGAGCGCGACGCTGAGCACGTTCAGCAGATGATCGGCGAAAGCGAGGCGCGCCAGGCCGTGCGCAAGTTCACCGTCCGCCACCGTGGCGCGCAGATCGCGGTAGATTTGCTCGAAGCGCTCACGCTCTCCGGCCTGAAGAAATTCCTCGAAGTTTGAACTCAGGCTCTCGAACGCGGGACGGAAGCGGCGAGCCGCGGCGTCCAGCGCCGCGTCGGGCGCAAAATTTCTGAGCGCCCAAGCCGAGGCTGCTCCCGCCGCTCTTTCGAGTGCGAAAAACGCGCCGGTCTCGGCCTCGGCAGTGGCGGCGGCGGTGATCGTGCGAATCTGCTCTGCACGCGCGGAAACCGCGAGCACCTCGGATGCGATCAGCCAGGCGTGAACGGCGGCCTCCGCGCTGACGCCATGATCGCGGACGATGCCGTACACAAAAGTCGACCCCATCAAGTCCACCATCTCATTGACCAGCCGCGTGGCGATAAGCTCGCGGCGCAGCCGATGGCTCGGAATTGACGCGGCGAAACGCTGTGCGATCGACGCCGGAAAATACGGGACGAGGAAGCGATCGACCAGGTGTGGATCCGCGGTCAATGCGGCGTCTTCGAGCCGCATCACGAGATCGATTTTGGTAAACGCGGTGATAAGCGCAAGTTCGGGGCGGACCAAGCCGGCAAAGCGCGCGCGCCGCTCGCGCAGCGCCTCGCGCGTGGGAAGAGCCTCCTCGTGGCGGCTCAAGAGGCCGCGCTCCTCGATCGCCTGCATGTGCTCGCGAAACGCGTCGACGCGAGTGCGGCTGCGGATTTGTTCGAGCGACAGCAGCAGCGCCTGGTCGCGATTGTCGCGCAGGACGCTTTCGGCAACGTCGTCCGCAAGGCCGGCCAGAGTGCGGTTGCGCTCGTCGAAAGTGAGAGCGCCGCGAGCGACCTCAGGGTCGAGCAGGATCTTGATATTCACCTCGTGGTCGGAGGTGTCGACGCCGGCGGAATTGTCGATCGCGTCGGTGTTGATGCGTCCACCGGCGAGCGCGAACTCGATGCGCGCCTTTTGCGTGAAGCCGAGGTTACCGCCCTCGACAGCGATTTTCACGCGCAACTCGGCGCCCGTGATCCGGCATCCGTCGTTGGCGTGGTCGCCGACCTGCTCATCGGTCTCGTCGGAAGCGCGCACGTAGGTGCCGATCCCGCCGTTGTAGAGCATGTCCACGGGAGCGCGCAAAATCGCTCGGACAAGGCTCTCGCCGTCGAGCGCCTCGTCGTCGATCCCGAGCGCGGCGCGCGCCTGCGGACTCAGCTCGATCCGCTTCTGTCCGCGGCGCCACACCCCTCCTCCCTTGCTGATGAGCGCAGGGTTGTAATCCGCCCACGTCGAACGCGGCAGCCCATAGAGCCGCCGCCGTTCGTCGAAACTTGCCGCGGGATCGGGCGCGGGATCGATAAAGATGTGGCGATGGTCAAATGCGGCGATGAGCGCGAGGTTGCGCGAGCGCAAGAGCCCGTTGCCGAACACGTCGCCCGACATATCGCCGATTCCGATCATGCTGATCGGCTGGCCGCGGTCGGGGTCGCGCCCGATTTCACGCAGATGCCGCCGCGCGGATTCCCACGCGCCGCGCGCAGTGATTCCCATCGCCTTGTGATCGAAGCCGTGCTCGCCGCCCGACGCAAAAGCGTCGCCCAGCCAGAAGCCGCGCTCGAGAGCGATAGTGTTTGCGAGATCCGAAAACGCCGCCGTGCCTTTGTCGGCCGCGACCACCAGGTAGGGGCCATCGGTGTCGAGCACCTTGACCCGCGGCGGATGCGTGATGCCGTGCTCGGTGCGGTTGTCGGTCAAGTCGAGCATCGCGCACATCAGCGTCTTGTACGCCTCGGCCCCCGGCGCGGTATTTTCCCCGGCGCGCTTCACGACAAATCCGCCCTTGGATCCGATCGGCACGATAATCGCGTTCTTGACCGTCTGGGTTTTCATCAACCCCAGAATTTCGGTGCGGAAGTCGTCGGGACGATCGCTGAAGCGGATTCCACCGCGTGCGACCTTGCCGGCGCGCAGATGACACCCTTCCATCCGCGGGCTGTTGACGTGAATCTCGTACAGCGGCGGAGTGTTCGGCAGGCCCGCGATTTTTCCACTTTCGAATTTGAGCGCGATATACGGATCGGGCTCGGGCATCGGGGTGAAGAAATTTGTGCGCACCGTTGCCTCGAGCATCGTAAGAACCATACGGGCCGCGCGATCGTCGGCGATATTTTCGATCGAACCGAGTTGATCGAGATATGCGGCGCGCAATTCGGCGGTTTTCGCGGGATCGTCCTCACGATCGGGATCGAGTCGCGCGGCGAACAGCTCGAACATCGCGCGCGAAAGCTCCGGATAGTTAAGCAGCAGGCGCCGCAGGGCAGGCCGCGCCGGCGCCAGCCCCATCTGGAACGCGGCTTCCAGATACGCGCGCATCAGTGCGGCGTCGCGCCACTTCAGTCCCGCCGAAACAACTAGCGCGTTCAGCGGATCGTCTTCCGCCAGACCGGCGCGCACCGCGGCGATCGCGTCGGCGATCGTTTTCGCGCCCGGAGATTTCAGAAGCGGCTGGCCGTCAGGACCTTCGACGGAGAAGGCCTGCACGTACGCGCCGGCGACGCGGCCATCTATTTTGGGTTTGAAGGTGTGGAATTCTTCGGCCAGCACCTTGACGCCGAAATTCTGCAGCATCGGCATCAGATCCGACAGCATCGGCGGTTCTCCGACGCCCAGCATCCGCAGCTCGTCCGCATTTTGGTCCGCCTCCGCGTTGTGGCCAAGTTCCACGTGAAACGTCGCGCCGGTTTGGAGCAGCTCCTCGATTCGCTCGATATCCACGATCGCGCGCTGTGCGGGAACCGCAGCGCGGTACTCGTCGGTGAACGCGCCAGTCCACCGCGCACCGAGAGCGCGTCCGCGCGAAGCGCCCAATTTTCCGACCAGCCGTTCGGTCAGGCGCTCTTCCCACCGATGCGCCAGGCGGGCGACCTCGATTTCGAGTTCCTTGATCTTCTGCGCCTTGGGTGGCTCCGCCGCGAAACAGAAATGCAGCCGCGCGGTGTAACCCTCGCCCATCGCGAGGTAGTAGTAGATGAGCATGCCGCCAAATCCCGCCGCGAGAGCAGCCTGGATGTTCAGGCGCACGCGCGCCGAGAATGCCTCGCGCGGCATCACGACCATCGCGATCACGTTGCCGCGGTACGGATCGCTGAGCACGCACATGCGGACCGTGGCTTCGTTTTTCACGTCCAGGATCAGGCGCAGTTGAGCGCTCAGCTCGGAAACCGGGGCCCGAAAAAGTTCATCTTTGGGAAAGCTGTTGAACGCCGTCACCAGCTCCTTGTAGTCGTGCGAGCCCGCGACCGCGCCTTCCGCCTCGAGCACCGCGTGCAGCTTGGCGCGCAGGGTCGGGATGTGCTGCGCCTCTTCGGCGTAGGCTTTCGAGGTGAACAAACCCACGAAGTGGTCGAAGCCCGTCACCTTGCCCGCGGCATTGATGCGGCGAATCGTCACACTGTCCATCGGGGCGCGGCGATGCACCCGCGATTCGGCGGGAGTCTTTCCGATCACCAGCGGGGGTCCGTCGAAGAATAATTTGCGCCGCGCCGGCGCGATCTCGTCAAGCGAGCCCGCGCTGCGGAAGCGCGATTCATCGTGGTCGCGCATGATGCCAAGCTCGCTGCCGGACTGGACCGAAAACTTGGCGGCGTGGCCGTCACCTGAAAGATCGTAATGACGGTAGCCCAGAAAAACGAAGCCACCCTGCACCAGCCAGCGCAGAAAGTCGCGCACGTCGACGAGCTCGCGGTTTGCGGCGGTCTCTTCGCAAATCTGCAGCGCGCGCGCGACCATCGGCTCGAAGTCGCCGGTTGCCTGCCGCACCTCGACCAGCACGGCACGCACCTCGCGTGCGATCCGCTCGGCGTCCGCGGGCGAAGCCGCGAGCTCCAGCTCGGTGTAGGTTAGCGATTCGCCCTGCTCCACCGCTGACGCCTGCTCGAACGAGACGATAGTTCCTTCGGCATCGCGCGTGAGCTTGTAAACCGGATGCAGCATCGCGAGCACGGGAGCGCCCAGCTGATGGAAGTAGGCGAGCAGGCTATCGACGATGAACGGGCGATCCGGCATCGAGGTTTCAACGATCGTGATGCCGCCGGAATCCAGCGGGGGCACAACTGATACGGCGATCGGCTCCGTGCGCGTCAGGAAGAAGGCATACGCCGACTTCAACGCCGCCAGGTAGTGGTCGGGCGCTGAATGATCGAGGCGGTCATGCGGCTCACGCGCGAAAAGCCGCTCCGCGAACAGCTTGAGACGCGCCGCCTCGTCACCGGAAAAGTTACGCTCGATAATTTCCGACAGGGCACCTGCTCTCGCCAAGACGATCACCTTTCCATAACGTCGAGGAGCTCTACGCGGCGACTGAACCCGCTCGATCGATTATATTGTTTCTCGGCCCGACACTCATAGCGCAATCTCCGGCCACGCAAACGATGCCAGAAATCGAAATCACCGCGATGACGCTTGGGCCATACGGCGTGGGGCATCGCGACGGCAAGACGGTGATGGTGCCCGGCGTGGCGCCGGGCGATCGCCTCGAGGTCGCGATTCGATCGGAGCGGCGCGACTACAGCATCGGTGCGATCGAGCGGATCGTCGCGGGCGGCGCCGAGCGCCGCGCCACGCCATGTCAGTATCTGCCGCGATGCGGAGGATGCGACTGGCAGCAGATCGAGTATCCGGCGCAGGTCCGGCTGAAGTCTGAGCTGATCGCGCGGGAACTCGGCCGCGCGCTCGGCGTCGAGATCGACCCGGCGGGTTTGGTCGAGCCCGCGCCCGCCGAGTTCGGGTATCGCGCGCGGATTCGGCTCAAGGTCGGCCGCGGCGGTGCGCTCGGATTCCATGAGCTTGGCAGCAATGAACTGATCGCTATCGAGCATTGCCTTGTCGCGCAAGACAACCTCGCGATGCCCTCGGTGCTGGCGCGGGTGCTCGCGCGCGATCTGAGCGAGATCGAGGCCGTTGCGGCGGGCGGCAATTGCACGGTGCTGGTCGGATATCTGAAGAAACCAGCCGGTGCGGAGCAACTCGAGCGCGCGCGCCGCGCGCTCGAGGCCGACTCGCGTATCGCGGGGATAGTGCTGCGCGCGGGCGAGTCTCGCGCAGTCCTGGGCGAGGTGGAGATCGAGGCGGAAATCGAGCCGGGCGTCGTGCTGCGCGCGGGCGCGGATTTGTTCAGCCAGGTGAATCGTGCGCAGAACCTGCGGCTGGTCGCGGAGGTGATGACGATGGCAGCGCCAGTGCCGGGCGCAAAGCTGCTCGATCTGTTTTGCGGCGCCGGAAATTTCAGTATCCCGGCCGCGAGGCGCGGCGCGCGCGTAACCGGGGTGGACTCGGATCCGCCGGCGGTCGCGGCTGCGGCGCGCAACGCCGAACGAATGGCGCTAGGCGCAGCGCAATTCGCCGCGATGCAGGCGCACGAGCTTGCGGCGTTTTTGCAGCGCGCGCGATTTCGTCCAGACGTCGTGATTCTGGATCCACCGCGCACTGGAGCGGACGCGCTGATCGCACCGATCGCAAAGCTCGGACCCGTGCGCGTGGTCTACGTCTCGTGCGACGCGGCAACTCTGGCGCGAGATTTGCGCGCGCTGGCGGCGCGTGGTTACAAATTATCGCGCGTGCGCGCATTCGATTTTTTCCCCAACACGCATCATGCCGAGATCGCGGCGGAAGCGGTATTGACTTAAATCACGGGGCATCCTTAATGTAGGTCAGTCGGTTCGCACCTTCCCGCCAGAGGGTCATTCAGAACGATGCCCAAGCAGGAAAAGGAAAAGATCGCCCGCCCAAAGATCACTATCATCCCCGGGCGGGGCGTGGCCCAAACCATTAATTATTTGCTCGAAGATCGTGATGATCTCGAGTGGATAATCGCCGTCGGGCGCACGAAGAACGGAGAATTGTTCTTCTATGACACCGGCGGGGATATCGTCGAAGACCTTGGCACGCTCGAGTACCTGAAGGCGCGTATCGTGCGCGCCCATTTCGGCGACGAGTACGAATAGGAGCGCGTCCTCTCAGTCGTCGAATTCCTGCTCAGGGGTACGCGCGTAAATCATACCGTCTTCGATTTCGATCGGCACCCGATACAGAAATTTCCCGCACGCCGACTCCGGACCTGCGATACATTCGCCCGAGCCAGGTTCGTAATAGGCGTTGTGCGTCTGGCACATCAGGTAGCGGCCTTCTTCGGCGAAAAATTGGTTGTCGACCCAGTCCATCGCCATCGGCACATGGCGGCATCGATTGACGTAGGCATGAAACTCGCCTGTAAAATTGATCACGAAACATTCTTCATCGGCCCCGCGAATCGGCAGCATAAACTTTAACGATTCGCCCGGCGCCAGATCCTGCGCGCGGCCCACCCGGTAACGC
>JBAPSR010000368.1:0-6255 GCA_049281755.1 Binataceae bacterium (SeqCode) | reverse complement strand
CCCCCACGGCCGCTGCGCCGCGACGCGGCACGCGTCGGCGACGGAATCTTTGTCACCGGAACGCTCGGCGACGCGGCCGCCGGTTGGCGTATTCTTGCCGGCAAGCTCCGTGCGCGCGGTGCGGCGCGAGCCGATTTGATAGATCGCTATCTTGCGCCAGTTGCGCGTCTCGCTGCCGGAGCGCGGCTTGCGCGAATTCGTCCGGCTCCGGCCGCGATCGATATCAGCGACGGGCTGTGGCAGGACTTGGGACATATTCTGAAGCGCAGCCGCGTCGGCGCGGAAATTGACCCACGCGCGATTCCCGTGTCGGATGCTTATCGCGCCGTGATGCGCGGCGATCTCTCGCTCGCGCTCGGTGGCGGCGAAGACTACGAGCTGCTGTTCTGCGTGCATCCGAAATACAGCGAACGCAGGATTGCCGCGATGCTCGGCGTGCCGATCGTGCGGATCGGCACGATCGTCAAAGGAGGCGGCGCGCGGTTTGTCGGTGGCGGAGCGCCGGCGCTCGTGGGATGGGATCAGTTGCGGGCGCAAGCGCCGTGATCGTCTTCCTGCCTATCGTCGTTGCGGTGCTGATCGTCGTGAGCGCCGCGCTGGCCGCCTCGGAGACCGCGATCTTCACGCTCGCGCGCATGGAGCATACGCGCGAGCAACTGACCCGCGCGGTTGGCGCCGCGCTGGATCGCCTGATGCTCCGGCCGCTCGAATCTCTGATCGTCGTGATCGGGATCAACGAGGCGGCCAACGTTTTCGCCGAATGTCTTGCGACCACATTTTTTCTGCTTTGGCTGGGTGCCGATATCGGGCCGTACGTTGCCGCGCCCGTGATGCTGCTGCTGGTGCTGATCTTCTGCGACATCACGCCCAAGACCTTCGCGCTCGCCTATCCCGCCGCGGTGGCGCGCCTCACCGCGCGTCCGCTCGCGATCCTGACGGCGATCGTGCATCCGATCGCGCGGCATTTCACGCCGCTGGACGAAGCTCCCCATCCGGGTCCCGTCTCGGAGGCGGAGTTCAAGGCGCTGCTGCAGTTGGGAGAGCATCAGGGCGAAGTCGAGCCCGCGGAGCGCGCGCTGATTCATCGGGTGTTCGATTTCGGCTTGCGCCGCGCTTCCGAGGTGATGACGCCGGTCGAAAAAATCTTCACGCTCGAAATCGCGACTGCGCCGGCGCAGTTGATGGCGGAAATCGCGCACGGCCATTTCTCGCGCGTGCCGGTCTATCGCGATACGCCCGGCAATATCGTCGGAATCCTGCACGCGAAGGATCTCGCCGCGCGCCGCCTCGAGGCGGTTTCGCCGCGGGTCGATCGGCTGCTGCGTCCGGCGTACTTCATTCCTCCCGCCAAGGCTTTGGGCGACCTGTTTGAAGAGATGCGGCGCGGACGCTTTCAGATGGCGCTGGTGGTCAACGAGTACGGCCATCTGCTGGGGCTGGTGACGCTGGAAGATCTGCTCGAGGAACTGTTCGGAGAACTCCGCGACGAATTTGATTCCGAAGTTCCCGAACTGGAAAAAATCAGCGACCACGAATGGCTCGCGTCGGGCGCGATCGAGGTGAAGAAGCTCAACCTTGCGCTCAACGCCAATCCTCCGATCGAGGCGCGCGGCGGCGGTCCTACGCTTAGCGCCGTGCTCTTGCGCAGGCTCGGACGCGTGCCTCCCGCCGGAGAGACGTTGCGCCTGGGCTCCTTCGAGGCCCGCGTCGAGCGGGTGCGCGGCGCCACCGTCGAGCAGGTGAGGCTCACGCGATGACGGTGTGGGAGCTTATCGCCGCGCTGGCGGCGTGCGTGGCCGTGCAGGGGTTTTTCGCCGCAAGCGAAATCGCGGTGGTCTCTGCCGACGAGGTAAAGGTCCGCGCCGAGAGCGAACGCGGCTTCGCACGCTCGCACGCGCTGGGCGCGCTGCTGGCCAATCGCGATCGGCTGCTCGCGCTGACGCTCACCAGCAACAACGTCGCGACAGTCCTGGCCGCAGTGATGCTGACCTCATTCCTGCATCGTCTTTACCCGGGCTACTCGTATTGGGCGCCGTTCATGCTGGCGCCGGTCACGCTGATTTTCGGCGAATCGATTCCGAAGCTGGTCGCGCTTGGAAATCCGCTCCGGTTTGCGCGCTTTGCCGCGCCCCCGCTGCGAATACTCGCAACGATTCTCGCGCCGATCCTCGCCGCGGAAACCTGGCTCAGCCGCGCGATGCGCCGCGTGGCCGGAGTCGCGCCCGGAGCCGACAGCGTATTCTTAAGCCGCGAAGACCTTGCGCGATTGGTGCATCGCCGCGCGCCTGACTCCGCCATCCAGGATTCAAGCGATCAGCATGACGCGATCCTTCCGTCGGAGCGCCGGATGATCAGCCGAATCTTCCGTTTCTCGCGCGCCGACGCGCGCAAGGCGATGGTGCCGCTGGTGCGGGTGGACGCGATTCCGCACGACGTCACCCTCTCCGGCGCGATCGAAACCGTGCGCCGGGTCGGCTATAGCCGGCTGCCGGTGTTCCGCGAGCGGATTACCGATATCGTCGGCGTGGTGCACGTGTTCGATCTCTTGCAGGCGCCCGATCTCGCCCGCCCGGTCAGCGAAGTGATGCGGCCGGTCAGCTATTTTCCCGAGTCGATGCCGCTGGATGAAGTCCTGGTCGCGCTGCAGCGCACCGGCGAGAACCTGGCCGTGATCGTGGACGAGTACGGCGGCGCAGCCGGAATTATCACGGTCGAGGATCTGCTCGAAGAAGTCGTCGGCGAGATCGACGACGAGCACGATCAGACCGAGGAGGTCGCACGCGTCATCAATCGCTTCACGCTCAACGTCGCTGCGCGCGCTCCTATCGCGGAATTGAACGAGCGCTTCGCGCTGCGCCTGCCCGAGGGTGATGAGTATGCTACGATTGGCGGTCTGGTGCTGGAACGTTTGGGCCATATTCCGCAGCCGGGCGAGCAACTGAAAGTTCCCGGGATGACGATCACTGTAATCCGCAGCGACGTTCGCGCGGTGCGCGAGCTGCGCCTGGCCCTCGAACGGCCGCTGCGCGCGGATGCGGCAAGGCGCCGATGACCGAAGCCGCGATCCGCAAAATCCTCGAGCGTGTGGCGGCGGGTACGGTGACCGCCGCCGCCGCGATGCGCGATCTGCGCGAGCTGCCGTTTCAGGATCTCGGCTTTGCCAAGCTCGACCGGCATCGCGCGCTGCGCCGCGGCGTCCCCGAGGTGGTTTTCGGCGAAGGCAAAACCGCGGCGCAGATTATCGCGATCGGGAAGAGCGTGGTCGCGTCGGGGAGCAACCTGATCGTGACCCGGCTTGCGCCCGAAAAAGCGCGCGCGGTAAAGAAGGCGTTGCGCCGGCTTACTTATCATCCCCAGGCTTCCCTCGGCACGATCGTCAAAGAGCGCGTGCGTACGCGCGGACACGGCGAGATCATGATCATCAGCGCCGGCACCTCGGATATTCCCGTGGCCGAAGAAGCCGCGATCTGCGCCGAGCTGTTCGGCAACCGGGTCGCGCGCCTGTACGACGTCGGTGTTGCGGGGATTCATCGACTGACGGCGAATCTCGAAGCGGTCCGCCGCGCGAGCGTGCTGATCGTCGTCGCGGGGATGGAAGGCGCGCTGCCCTCGGTGGTCGCGGGGCTGCTCGACAAGCCTGTCGTCGCGGTGCCGACCAGCGTCGGCTATGGGACCGCGTTCGGCGGAATTGCCGCGCTGCTCGGGATGCTCAACAGCTGCGCAAGCGGCGTGACAGTCGTGAATATCGACAACGGTTTCGGCGCCGCGATCGCCGCAACGCTGATGAACCGGATCGGAATCGAGCGCGACGCGGACTAGCGATGGCGCGGCGAAGCTCAATTACCCAGGGCCGCGCGCGGCGCGCGATCAAGATGGGCGAACTCGCCTCCCAGGTTGGGTCGAGTTACCTGTGGAACTCGATCCGGCGGCCGTTTCTCTCTCGCAGCGACCAGGACCGCGAACTGCTCGAGACGCACATCCGCAACGCGCAGCGAATCGTCGAAAGCTCGACCCATCTGCGCGGCGCGTTCATGAAGCTCATCCAGATGCTCTCGATGCGGCAGGATCTCCTGCCGGGCGAGGCGCTCGACGTGCTCAAGGCGACGCAATCGAGCGTGCCGCCGATGAACTACTCGACCATTTCGGATCAAATTCGACGCGAGATCGGCAAACGCCCCGAGCAAATCTTCGCGAAGTTCGACCAGACCGCGTTCGCCGCCGCCTCCCTCGGGCAGGTGCATCGCGCGACCACCCGCGACGGGCGCGAAGTCGCGGTCAAGGTGCAGTACCCTGGCGTCGAAAAAACCGTCGAGCAGGATCTGGGGAATCTGAAGATGCTGCTGATGACGCTGCAGGCGATCGGGCGCGACGTGATGCGCCAGAAGATCGATTGCAACGCGGTGTACAAGGAGCTCGAAGAGCGTCTGCGCGAAGAGCTCGACTACGTGCGCGAGGCGCGCAACATGACCGAGTTCGGACGCCTGCTCGCCGACGATCCCGAGATAATGATCCCGTCGGTGGTGAAGGAGCTGAGCTCACAGCGCGTGCTGACGATGACTTATCTCGACGGTTACCCGCTGGCCGACGCGATGGGGCCCGAAGTCGATCTCGAGCTGCGCCGGTGGGTCGCGCGAAAGGCGCACGCGATGGTCTGGCGGCAGATCCTCGAGTTCGGCGTGCTGCACACCGATTTTCATCCGGGAAATTACGTGGTGAGCTATCATCCGCGGCTCGGGATTCTCGATTTCGGATCGATCCGCCGCTTCGCTCCGTTGGTGCGCAAGGCGTACCTGAAGGTTGCGCGCGGAATTGTCGATCTGGACGATCGCGCGATCGGAATCGGGATGCGGGAGCTCGGATGGGTCGAGCGCGGACACGACCCCGCGCCGATGGTCGAGATAATTCACGTGCTGTTCGAGCCAATGATGGTCGAGCGCGAATTCGACCCGGCCGAGTACGACTCGGTCGCCAAGGCGACGCGGGTGGGCGAAATCGCATTCGAGCATCGCCTGTACAACTCGCCCGCGCACAGCGTGTTTCTGCTCCGCGCGTTGATCGGGCTGGAAGGAATCATGCGCAGGCTTGCGGTCAAGGCGAACTATCGCGAAATTTTCCGCGAGTGTGTCGAAAGCGCCGAGCGATGAAGCACCCCGGTTCTGTGCCGCGCGACCGCGCGCTTCTCGACGCGCTCGAGCATCATCGCGATCATCACTTTCGCCGCGTTCCCGCGCGCCGGATCAGCGGTGAAAAGAGCGCCCTGCGCTTTATCGAAGACGTCGGCTTCTGCGCCGCCTTCGTCGCGGGACTCGGAGTTCCGTGCCTGCGCGAGGCGATCGTCGGCCAGCGCGAGCCGAAGGTGCCCGAGCATATCCAGCACGATTACGGAATCGGGATGACCTGGCGGATCAAGGACTCGCTGCCGAAAAAACGTCTGGTGTATTACGGCAAGGTGATCGCGGGACGGCCCGGATTTATCGCGCGCGATCTGCTCGGCGCATTCCTGCGCCTGCGAATCGTTCCCGGCGGATACGCGAAGCTGTATCAGCGCGGGATGCTCTCGCAGTGCGCGAAGCTTGTCATGGACGCGCTCACGCGCAAGGGCGCGGCGGAGACTCGCGTGCTCAAGCTCGGGTCGGGTTACGCGCAGCCGAAAGCGCGCGCGGCATTCGACCGCGCTATGAAAGAGCTGCAGGAAAAATTCCTCGCGCTCAAAGTTGACGAGCTCGACGACCCGTTCAGCTACGTCTGGGACACGCTGGAGCACAGGTGGCCCGACGCGCTGCGCGAGGCGCGCAAGCTCTCGCCGCGCGAGGCCGCCTACCGAATCGTGCGGCGCCATCTGCAGGTGGCGGCCTTCGCGAGCGAGCGCAGCATCGCGCGAATCCTCGGCATCGCACCGGAGCTGGTGGACGCCGCGCTGCGAAGGCTCACGCGCGAAGGCGTCGCCGTGCGCGCGATACGGATCAAAGACTATCCGGGCGAGCTCGCGGTGCTGCGCGAGTTCGTGTGAGGGGCAAGCGGCGTGCCTTATATGAGTGTCATTCGCGCGCGTGGCTGCCGCGCGAGGAATCCCGTGTTCGGCTCCAGGTTCTTGCGCTACCCCGCGTGGGTGCACGAACGCCTCGGGATTTCTCCCTGCGGTCGAAATGACGGGTGTGGGCTCGGTGGATGAATATGTGGGATTGGTGCATGAGGTTGATTCACGAGTTTCGTAGCCTCAGCCCAGCCTCAATCGTCATTTCGACCGAAGGGAGA
>JBAPSR010000367.1:0-8078 GCA_049281755.1 Binataceae bacterium (SeqCode) | reverse complement strand
GCGTAAGCGAATCGCACCAGTGCCAGCGCGCGCGGCAGCGGCACACTGCCGCCCACCCGGCGCACTTCCACTCCCGGTGCGCTGGCGCGGACCTCGTCGGCATAAACGGTGACCTGATGACCCGCCCGCGCGAGCATGCCAGCCGTAACCATCAGGTCGCGTTCGGTTCCTCCGCCGGCCGGATCGAAGCGGCGCGCCAGCAAGGCTATGCGCATCGCATGCGCCTCGGCCTGCCTGTGTTGGTATCGTGCGCGGCCGGTCTGCGTATGCTAAATTTTGCGACGGGCTGTGAGGTGCGGTGATGATCGAGATTCAATGCACTAGCTGTCATACGCGCTACCGAATCGACGAGCGGGTGTTGCCTGACGAAACCCCGACCTTCAAATGCTCGCGATGCGGCCATGTTTTCAACGCCGACCCGGTATCCTCGCGGCCGAAGAAGGCAGCGGTCCGGGATATTTCGAGCGCCACGCCGCGGCCGCAACGTTTCGAGCGTGCGCCCTCTCCGCCCGACCCTCCCGAGCCCGAGCCCCAACCCGAGCCATCGCCCGCGCCGGTCCAGACCGCAAGCGCCGACGAATCGACTGAATCGAAAGCGGCCGAGCCCTCGACCGACGATTTGATGAACCGCCCGTTTTCGCGCGAGCCTGACGAGCCGGATCCGGGCGAGAATCTCAGATTTGATTTCAGCGACGAGGGAAAACTCGCCATACCGGAAGACGAGCCCGATGAGCCGGCGCACGTCGATAATAACGAATGGCGGGTCGGCGACACTCCCGAGGATTTCGCGGCTGCAATCGCCGCTGTGCCGCCGGCTCCAATTGAAATCGCCCCGCTCCCGCCTCCGCGCCTCGTCCCGCATGCTGACGAAGTGCAATTCGCGCAGCCTCGATTCACCGCCGCCACGGCGTCGGGCGGCGTGCGAACTCCGGCCACCGAACGCGGCCATTTTTCCGACCGCCTTCCCGACGACGTGGCGTATATCGAATCCCGCGGCGGAGCGCACTCCGCGGGAATGTTTGTCGCGCTTTTCTTTTTGGTAGCCGTCGCCTTCGGCCTCATGAGCATGGTGATCTGCGGAGAACCCGCGGCAAGCGCACGGATGCTCACCAAGATGCCGGGTTTTGGCACGCGCTTCACCCGTCCTATCGTGCCGGCGACCCTGGTTGCGCTGCGCGACGTGCGCGCGCAATACCTGCCGATCAAAGGCGGCGCCGACGCGCTGATCGTGAGCGGCACTGCGGAGAACGTCGGCATCGATCCGCTTCACGGCATTCTCATCGCGGTCGATTTGCTCGACGGCGCGCAGCGCCAGATCGCGGGCCAGGCGTCGTACTGCGGCAACGGTCTGTCCGAAAAAATGGTGGGAGAGATGACTCCTCGCGAAATCGAATTCCTGCAGCGGCTCGATCCGCAGAAAAATTTCGCAATCGCGGCCGCGCACTCGGCGCCGTTCCTGATGGTCTTTATCGATCCGCCGCGCCAGACGGCGACGCTCAGGATCTCAGTGGCCAAAGCTGTCGCCTCGACCCTTTCCGCCGAGCCCGCGCCGCGCACGTAAGCGCTATTCCTTTTCGCGCGCAACCAGCTCGGCGTATTCCTCGGCGTCCATCAGATCCTCGAGATCGGACGGATCGCTGATCCGCACCTTGACCAGCCAGCCGTCGCCATACGGATCTTCATTGACCACTTCCGGCGTGTCGGGCAAATCTTCGTTGACCTCGATCACCGTACCGCTCACCGGCGCATAGATGTCCGAGACCGCCTTGACCGACTCGACGACGCCAAATGGATCGTCCTTGCTGATTTTCTCGCCGACCGCTGGAAGCTCGATATAGACAATTTCGCCCAGTTGTTCCTGCGCATGATCGGAAATGCCAACGGTCGCGACGGAGTCTTCGGTCGTGACCCATTCGTGTTCCTTTGAAAATTTGAGTCCCTGTGGGATCTCCATGACTCCTCCCCAAAACTTTGGGCTCGCTTGCGCGCCGCCGCGAATTTCTTATTCCGCGCAGCCGCGCGATCCCTTCAATTCATCTAGGGCGACGCAATTCCTCTTGTCAAGTTCCTAACTGATCCTGATCGCGCGCTCGCGATGCTTGCAACTCTTGACTGATGGGCGGCTCAAGTATCGCGATTCGTGTAACATGGCTGATCACGCTGCGGCCCGGCCCGACACGCCGAGCAAGGAGATGCCGCGATGCTGATCGGAGTTCCGACCGAGATCAAATCTGACGAACGGCGGGTTTCGCTGACCCCCGCCGGCGCCGCCGCCTTCCGCACGCATGGTCATCGCGTCGTCGTGCAAAGCGGCGCGGGTATCGGCAGCGGTTTCAGCGACCATGACTATCGCCGCGCCGGCGGCGTGATCGTAAATGGCGCGGCGCAAGTATGGGCGCGCGCTGAGATGGTGCTGAAGGTCAAGGAACCCCAACCGGTCGAGTTCCGCCTGATGCGCGCGGGCCAGATCCTGTTCACCTATCTTCATCTCGCACCCGACCGGAGGCTTGCCAATGCGATGCTCTCGCGCCGGGTCATCGGGCTTGGCTACGAAACGATCCAGCTCGAAGACGGAAGCCTGCCTCTGCTCGCACCAATGAGCGAAGTCGCGGGTCGGCTTGCGATTCAATGCGGCTCGTGGTGCCTGCAATCACGCAACGGTGGACGCGGCGTCCTGCTGAGCGGTGCGCCTGGCGTCAGGCCGGGCAAAGTGGTCGTGTTGGGCGGAGGAATCGCGGGCTTCAACGCTTGCCGGGTTGCGGCGGGGATAGGCGCCGAGGTCACAATTCTGGACGTGAACCCTTCGCGCTTGCGCTACCTGAGCGATCTCCTGGCCGGCCACGCCACTACCGTTATGTCCAATCGCGCGACGCTCGAAGAGGAAGTCTGCCAGGCGGATCTGGTTATAGGAGCGGTGCTGGTCGCCGGCGCACGCACGCCGCGGCTGCTCTCGGCGGCGATAGTCGCGAAGATGAAACCGGGCGCGGCGATCGTCGATCTGTCGATCGATCAGGGCGGCGTCTCGGAGACCTCTCGTCCCACCACTCACGGCAAGCCGATTTTCATCAAGAGCGGCGTGGTGCACTACTGCGTGACCAACATGCCCGCGATGGTGCCGCATACGTCCACCTACGCGCTAACCAACGCGACGCTGACCTATGCGCTCGATATCGCAGACCGCGGATTGCTCGAGGCCGGACGCACGAACAAAGCGATCCGCCACGGGCTCAACACCTACGAAGGGTACGTCGCGCATCCTGCAGTAGCGGCGGCCCTGCGGATGAAGCTCCACTCGCCGTGGGGCTGAGGAGCGCGCGCATCTAAGAATCGTCGGGATAAATACCGACCTAATGGCTCAGTTCGCTAGATCGCGCGCCGCCGCCACGTGGTCACGATAGGCGTCGAAGATGTGCCGCAGCGCGTCCGGCATTGAAACCGTCGGCGCCCAATTCAGATCGACCCTGGTGTTCTCGATCTTCGGCACGCGGTTCTGCACGTCCTGGTAGCCGCTGCCGTAATAAGCGTCCGCAGTGGTTGTGATCAGTTCCACCTTCTTGGCGTTGTCGCGGTATTCGTCGTATTCGTCGGCCAGTTCCAGCATCATCTCGGCCAGCTCGCGGATCGAGAAATTGTTGACCGGGTTGCCGATATTGTAGATCTGGCGAGTCGCGCGGCCTTCGGGGTTCTCGATGATGCGCATCAGCGCGGCGATACCGTCGTCCACGTAAGTGAAGGCGCGCTTCTGCTGGCCGCCGTCGACGAGCTTGATCGGTTCACCGCGCACGATATGACCCAGGAACTGCGTGATGACGCGGCTGGAACCTTCCTTGGCGGTGCGGATGCTGTCGAGTCCGGCGCCGATCCAGTTGAACGGACGGAACAACGTGTAGTCGAGGCCTTCGCTCATGCCGTATGCGTGGATGACGCGGTCCATCAATTGCTTCGAGCAGGCATAGATCCAGCGCGGCTTGTTGATTGGCCCGTAGATCATTTCAGACGCGTCCGGGTCGAATTCGCCGTCGCGGCACATCCCATACACTTCGCTGGTCGAAGGGAACAGGATGCGTTTCTTGTGCTTTACGCATTGGCGCACGATCGGCAGGTTGGCTTCAAAATCCAGCTCGAAGACGCGCAGCGGATCCTGCACATAGGTGGCCGGCGTGGCGATGGCAACCAGCGGGATGATCACGTCGCACTTGCGCACGTGGTACTCGATCCACTCTTTATTGATCGTGATGTCGCCTTCGAAGAAATGGAAGCGCGAATGATCCAGCCACTCGCTCACGCGATCGGTGCTCATGTCCATGCCATAGACCTGCCAATCGGTCGTTTCGATAATGCGCTTGGTCAGGTGATGGCCAATGAAGCCATTGACGCCGAGGATCAGGATCTTTTTCATGAAAGGTTTCCTGCTCCCTTTCAAGGCGAGGGATTAATACAGCCCGTTGGCGCCGTTGGAGGAATTAAAACGCTGCTGACCGGACTTCTCCTGGCCATAGCTTCCGGTCTCGAAGCGTTTTACGTTCTTCTGCAGATTCAGATCCCCGTGAAGGTCGGCGACCGCCTGTTGCACACCTTCTTGCGCAATTTCGTTGGCGCGAACCCATCGCCCTGACGTCTGGACGAAGTTCACCAGATTGAAGATATTCTGCGACAGCGCCTTCTGCGATTTCGAGAAGCGCGCAGTCCACACGACTTGCTTGCTCTTGGTATCGACGAATTTCAGCTCGAAGGTCACCGACGCCGGCTCGGCCGAGGCATACGCCAGCCCGACGCGTTCCTTGTAGCGCTCGACCTTGCCGTAAAGTACGCCGTCGGCTGAAACCTGGCGTCCGAGTTCGAGCGCGTTCTGATCTATATTGTCCACCGTGGTCGGCGGCATCTTCTGCAGCGCTTGCGCGACGTCGTCTTGCGGGATCAATTCCCATCCTCCAGCGACCGCGACCTGGCTGTAGAGCTCCGCGGTAATCGAGTCGCCGGCTCCTGGAGCGAGCGATTCGTCTCCGGGCGGCGGTGCGTCGATAACCGGCATGACCGCGATCTGGTTGATTGTGATCGTCTTGATCGAGCGCACCGAGTGGGTCGTCACCTCCTTGGGCTTGAGGTCCTCGACCGTCTGCTTGGCGCCTTCGAGGGTATCACTGGCAATCGGGACGCATCCGGCTGCGCCGAAGCTCATCGCCAGGCCCATCGCCAAACCTATCGCGATCGATACCGCACCCCGCGCGATTCCGTTCGTCATCATGACGTCACCTTGATCGACAGCTCGCGCAGCTGTCGCGGATCGACTTCCGAGGGCGCGCCGCTCATCGGATCGACCGCTTTCTGCGTCTTCGGAAACGCGATCACGTCGCGCAGCGAATCGGTTCCGCACAGCATCATGCACAGCCGATCGACGCCGAAGGCGCATCCGCCGTGAGGCGGCGCTCCGTAGCCCAGCGCTTCCATCAGGAATCCAAAACGATCGACCGCTTCCTCCCGGTTGAGTCCTAGCAACTCAAATACCTTAAGCTGAAGTTCGCGGCTATGGATACGGATCGAGCCTCCGCCGAGCTCCTGCCCGTTGAGCACCATGTCATACGCGATCGCGCGCGCTTTAGTCGGCGCCGAGTCGAGCATCAGCAGGTCGTCGGGATGCGGCGCGGTAAACGGATGGTTCACCGAGACCAGGCGTTTGTCTTCTTCGCTGTACTCGAACAGCGGAAAATCGACGACCCAGAGAAACTTGAGCTCGTCCTTATTCGCGAGCGCGAATTTCGTCCCGAGCTGAAGGCGCAGGTCGCCCAGAATCGGCCGGACTTTGTCGGGCGCGCCCGCCATCAGAATCATCGTGTCGCCGGTTTTCAGATTCGCAATCGTCGCTGCATTCGCGCGCTCGGCGTCAGTCAAAAACTTCGCGATCGGTCCCTGCCAGGCCCCGTCCTGCACTTTGATCCACGCGAGTCCCATCGAGTAGCGCGTGCGCACCGCTTCCGTCATCTCGTCGAGCTCGCGGCGGCTCAACTGATTCGCGCCGGGCAGATTGATCGCGTACACCGCGCCGCCTTGCGCCATCGCTTCGGCGAAGACCTTGAACGAGGTCGCGGCGAACGCCGCCGTGAGATTCTTTATCTCCAGCCCGAAACGTAGGTCCGGTTTGTCGGTGCCGAAACGCTCCATCGCCTCGGCATACGGCATCCGAATGAACGGGGGCTTGATATCGACCTCGAGCACGCGCTGATAAGCGGCGGCGATCATTCCCTCGGCGATCGATTGAACATCTTCAGGCCGCGGACAGGTCATCTCGAGATCGATCTGGCTAAATTCCGGCTGGCGGTTCGCGCGCAAGTCCTCGTCGCGGAAGCATCGCGCAATCTGGTAGTAGCGATCGAGTCCGCCGATCATCAGGATCTGCTTTAAGATTTGCGGCGACTGCGGCAGCGCATAAAATTTGCCGGGGTTAACGCGGCTCGGAACCAGGTAGTCGCGCGCGCCTTCCGGCGTGGACTTGAAAAGGATCGGCGTCTCGACGTCGATAAAACCCTGGTCGTCAAGAAAATTGCGGACCGCCCGCAGCGCCTGATGCCGCCAGCGCAGATTCCGCTGCATCGCGGGGCGGCGCAAATCGAGGTAGCGATATTTGAGCCGGATCTCTTCGGCAGCGGTGTCTTCGTCACCGATCGGAAATGGCGGCGGCGGCGATACGTTTAGAATCTCGAACGCGCTGACCGCGATTTCGATCTCGCCGGTCGGCAATTCTGCGTTGATAGTGCCGTCGGATCGGCGTACCACGGTTCCGCGCGCCGCGACGAAAAATTCGCTGCGTGCCTCCGCGCCGGTTGCGTGCGATTTCGCGTCACGCTCAGGATTGAGCACCAGCTGAACCAGACCCTCGCGGTCGCGAAGATCGATAAAGATGAGTCCGCCGTGGTCGCGCCGGGTCTGAACCCATCCGTAAAGCGCGACCTCGCGCCCCGTGTCTGCCGCTCGCAGGATGCCGCAATAGTCGGTGCGCGGCCACGGCGGCAGCGGTGAATATGTGTCTGCTCTAGACATTGGCTCCGTATCTCGGAAGTCTCCGCGCACAATACCTGCGCCATCGAGCGCAAGGAATAGTCAGGGTTTATTCGCGATCGCGTCCGCCAGCCCGGCCGCCGCAACTTCACGCTGCAGGCCCGAGCCAAGGTCTTTTAGCTGGACGACGCCGCGCGCAAGCTCGTTGTCGCCGACGATCACGGCGAAGCGCGCGCCGATCTTCGCCGCCCGCGCGAGCAGTGGCTTGAGCTTGCGCTCGGCCGAGGCCATCTCGATTCGCAGATTACTCCGGCGCAGCTCCCGCACCATCGCGACCGCGCTCGCAAGCGCGTTTGCGCCCATCGCGATCACCATAGCGTCCGGCGTCGCCGCCGGTATCAGTCCGGCGGCTTCGAGCACGATCGCTATTCGATCGACGCCCATCCCGAAGCCGATTCCCGCGATCGCCGCCCCGCCCATCGCCTCGACCAGGCCATCGTAGCGTCCGCCGCCAATCACGGTGCTCTGCGCACCGAGTCCCTCCGCTATGAACTCGAATGCGGTGCGCGTGTAATAGTCCAGCCCGCGTACCAGGCGCGGATTGATCGTCGTCTCAACTCCGGCAGCCGCGGCCAGCGCGCGAACAGCGTCGAAGTGGGCGCGGCAATCATCGCACAGGTAGTCGAGGCTCGAGGGCGCGGCCGCGGCGAGCTTCTCGTCGTTCTTGCAATCGAGCAAGCGCAGTGGATTTCGATCGATCCGGTTGTGGCAATCGACGCAAAGCTGGTCCAAATGCGCGCGGCCCCACTCGACCAGCGCCGTGCGGAACGCGGGCCGGCAGACGCTGTCGCCGATCGAATTGACCTCGCAGCGCGCGGCGATTCCCAGGCTCTTGCAGATCTCGTCGGCCATTACGAGTATCTCTGCGTCGCACGCGGGGTCGGTGCGCCCGAAAACCTCGACCCCGAATTGATAGAACTGCCGATAGCGCCCCTTCTGCGGACGCTCGCGCCGGAACACCGGTCCCGAATAGAAGAAGCGCTGCTCCGGGTCGCTGCGGTCGAGCCCGGCTTCGATATACGCGC
>JBAPSR010000366.1:0-18915 GCA_049281755.1 Binataceae bacterium (SeqCode) | reverse complement strand
TCGGCGATCTGCGCAACGTCGCTCGCGAGCGTATTGAGCGCGGCGGTGAACGCGTCGGCGTCGTCGCGGCATCGGGCGCATCGCGCCAGATGGCTGGCGACGCGGTCGCGCTCGTCGGCGCTCAAGCCGCCGCGCAGATAGGGCGCGATCTCGGTCTCTGGATGTCGCTCGCTCATCGCCTTAGCCGTCCTTACTCATTTTTCCGCATGGTTTTCTTGAGATGCGCGAGTGCGCGATGGATATGCACGCGCGCAGTGCTCTCGGAGCACTTGAGTATCTGCGCAATCTCGCGGCTGGTGAGACCCTCTTCGCTTTGAAGCAATACTGCCGCCTTTTGAGTGGGCGATAATCCGTCGAGCGCGGCGTGCAGCCGGCGGCCCGCATCGCCACTGATCGCGAGCGCCTCTGGCCCCGGCTCGGGTGACGGCGGATCGATGGGTGGCGAGTCGGGGTCGTCGTCCTGGGTCGAGAACGGGATTGTCTTGCGCCACCATTTGTTGCGTCGCTTGTGATCGATACAGAGGTTGACGACGATCCGATAGAACCAGGTCGAAAATTTGGAGCGGCCGTCAAACTTGCCCGCGGACTCGTACAACCGGATGAAAGCATCTTGAGATACGTCGTGCGCGTCGGACTCGTTACCGAGAATCGAGCAGGCGAGCCTGAATGCTCGCGCCTGATGGCGGTCGAGCAGAGCTTCGAACGCCGCGGCGTTGTGCTCGGCGACCTGCCTGCAAAGTTCTTCATCGGACGGCACCACAGCGACCGGTCCACCTCTCTGGTTTGGCCGGCCGCGTCCCCTTGGGGGAACGTTGCTATTCGGCCGCGTGGCCGATGCTACCCTTACCGGCACGTTGGACGAAACCGGATGTACATTCGTTTACATTGCGACAACCGGCACTCCGATCGTCAGGTTTTCGCCGATTTTCCGCCTTGGGACAGACCTGATACGCGGGCGGTCCATCGAAGGCGTGTCAGGAGCGGATGTAAACGGATACGCGGTGATAGGCGTCCAAGTGGCTGAGGCAGGCGAATCGCGATGAACGCCAAATCGTATCAAAGCTTGGGTACTTGGAAATCAGGAGGACTTGCAGTGAAGAAGACATTAGCAACTTTTGCGGCGGTGGTTTTTGTGGGCGCGATGGGGACTGTGGCGATGGCGCAGGTTCCTTACAACCCCGGCTACGGCCCGGGAGTCGGGGCGAAGCAGGTGAATCGTTTCCAGAACGGTTACCTGGATGAGCATCCGGAAGTCGCAAGCGAGCTCGGACACAATCCTGGGCTGGTGGACAATCCGCAATTCATGGCGAACCATCCGGGACTGCGCGACTACTTCAAGAGCCATCCGGGCGTCCGCGCCGACATCCGGTCGCATCCGGACCGCTTCATGAGCGACGAGTGGAAGCACGATGCGTGGCATCAGCCGGGTTATGGACACGGTTACGGCTACGGCTATGGGCACGGAATCGGTGCGCCGCAGGTGAATCGCTTCCAGAACGGGTATCTGGATGAGCATCCGGAAGTTGCGCACGAGCTCGGGCAGAATCCGGGGCTGGTGGATAATCCGCAGTTCATGGCGAGCCATCCGGGGCTGCGCGAATACTTCCAGAATCATCCCGAAGTCCGCGCGGACATCAAGGCGCATCCGGACCGGTTCATGAACGACGAGTGGAAGCATGACGCGTGGCATCATCCGGGTTACGCGCATCCGATGGCGAACAACGGGGCGAGTCCGGTTGCGCACACGGGCTGGCAGACTCATCCGATGCAGCACTACATCCAGAAGCGCTAAATACGAAGTGATGCTTTAACTTCCCGCGCCGCCGGAGCAAGCCTCCGGCGGCGTTTTTTTTCGCGGATATAGCTCTTCGCGAGCGGCCGGCGTGGTGTATAAGAGGAAAACGCGGCCGCAGGCCCGCGCGGGAGGATTTCCGATGGCGAGTGAGGCTTTCGCGAAGGTGCTCGAAATCGTCAGGGCGCAACCGATGAATCCAAATGCCACCGCGGCGCAGCGGCGCGCCGGGATGGAGAAAATCAGCGAGCACGTCGCACGCGACGTGACCTGCTCGCCAGTCGAGGTGGCTGGAATCCGCGCCGAATGGGTCGAGGCGCCGGGTGCGGCGGCGGACAGGGTGGTCCTGTATCTCCATGGCGGCGGCTACGTGATGGGTTCGATCGGGACGCATCGCGCGATGGTTGCGCGAATCGCGCGGGCCGCGAACGCGCGAGCCTTGCTGATCGACTACCGCCTCGCGCCGGAGCATCCGTTTCCCGCCGCGGTCGATGATGCCGTGGCCGCCTATCGATGGCTCGTCGCTCAGGGCTGCAAGCCGGGCAGGATAGCGATCGCGGGAGATTCCGCAGGCGGGGGTCTGGTGCTCGCGACCCTGCTCAAGCTGCGCGATATGGGGGTCAGGCTTCCGGCGGCCGGCGTCGGCATCTCACCGTGGACGGACCTCGAAGGAACCGGAGAATCGGTCAAGACCAAGGCGGCGATCGATCCGATGGTGACGCAGGAGAATCTCTCGGTCTCGGCGAAGGCATATTATGCGGACCATGACCCCAAGAATCCGCTCATCTCGCAGATCCATGCCGACTTCCGCGGATTGCCGCCGCTGCTGATCCAGGTGGGCGAGTCGGAGATCCTGCTCGACGACGCAACGCGCGTCGCCGCGCGCGCGAAAGCCGCCGGCGTGAACGTCGAGCTCGAGATCTGGCCCGAGATGATCCACGTATGGCACGTGTTCGCGAAGATTCTTCCCGAGGGCCAGCAGGCAATCGACAAGATCGGCAAGTTCGTACTCGAGCGGACGCGGTAGCAGGGCGGCGCCCCCGTTTTGATCAAAGAAAGGCTCTGTGCCGGGAATTCTGAATTTGCTCGGACGGGTCCTCTGAGAAGTACGACGGCCGCGCAGGGGAAACAGGGCAGGTCACTGAAGTTCGTTCGGCTCATCGTCCGCAACTTTGCGCGCAATCGCCGGCGCACGATTCTGACGATCTTCTCGATTGCGGTGTCGATGTTCATTTTTGCGGCGCTGTTCAGCTTGCCGAGCTTTGTCGACAAGGTGATTGCGGCGAGCGCTTCATCGCCGCGGCTCGTATGTCACGGCAAGGCCGGACTCGCGTACTCGCTGCCGCAGTCATACGCGAGGCGAATTGCGGCATTGCCGCATGTGGTTGGCGTGGATCTTTGGAATTGGTATGGCGGTGTCTATCATCTGCCGTCAGATCAGTTTCCCAATCTCGCAGTTGATCAGAACCAGACCGCCACGGTCTGGCCAGACTGGCGGGTTTCGCGAGAAAGCCTCGAAGCATTCCAGCACGAACGCACAGCTGCGTTGGTGGGCGCGGCTACGATGGATCGCTTCGGGTTTCATCTGGGCCAGCAGATCATGTTGCGCGATTCGGTTTACGGCGGAGACCTGCAATTCAAGATCGTCGGTACGCTGGGCGGCGGCATGATGCCTACGATGCTGATATTCCGGCGCGATTACCTGCAGGCGGCGACCGGGAACACCGGCCTGGCCGACCTGATATGGATTCGGATCGACAAGCTGGAATCAGCCGCCGAAGTAATCAGCGCGATCGACGGCCAGTTCGCGAATTCGAGCGATCCGACTCTGACTGAATCGGAGAAGAGTTTTCAGGCGGGGTTCATCGAGTCGATTCGCACCATCATTCTCCTGGCAGAGGCGCTGTCGATCATCGTTCTGCTCAGTATTACGCTCGTGGCGGCGAACACCACCGCGATGTCGATTCGTGAGCGGCGCGCGGAGTTCGCTGTGATGCGGTCGATAGGATTTACCGCGCGGCAGATCGTCTCGCTGTTGATCGTCGAAGGCGCGATGATGGGCGTGATTGCGGGAGCGCTGGGCGCCGGCGCCGCCTGGATAGTCCTGCGGCTGCTTCCTTTGCGCGGTGCCTTATTCGGGGGCCTTGGAACGATTACGATGCCGACGAGCGTACCTGCAGGCGCAATCGTATTGTCGCTGATGATCGGAGTGTTGAGCGCGTGGGTGCCCGCGATGGTCGCGACGCGGCGACCTATCGTCGATGAACTTCGGGCGACAGTTTGAGTCCCGTTCTCAAACCACGCGGGCGACGGCTGGGATACTGCGCAGGGCTGCGCTCGCTCCCCAACTGAGCAGCAGCACTCCGGCGAAAACCAGAGCTCCTTTTCCGATCGCGGGCAGAGCGAACGACAGCATCGCGAACTGCAGCCATGCGACGAACATGTAGTGCAGCAGATACATCGCGTATTCGTTGTCGCTCAGGCTGTCCCAGATCCATCGCCGGTGATTCGTGAACCGGATGAATAGCGCGAGGAAGGCGAAGGACAGGCTCGCGCACGTGATCGCGTACACGCCGCCGCTTAAGACTTCGAGCAGAGTTGGAGAGAGCGCGTCGCGGTTGGCGAGCGCGATGAAGAAGAAGACTGCGCTTAAGAAAAACGCAATCACAGCCCATGCAGTCCAGCGGCCCCAGTGACGCGCGAGAATCCCGTCGGATGCGAGCAGGCCGCGATTGATGCCGTATGCGCCAACGCCGATACCGGCGAGAAAATAAATCGCGTAGTGGAACAAGCGCGAGGTCTGGAACTGGAATAGTGCGATGCTGGTCCAGTACTCCGCGCTGTATATGAAGGTGATGGGAGTATAGGCCGCGAACGAAACCGCGGTGAGCAGCAGGAAGAAGCGAATTGGATGCGCCCGCGCATTGGACGCGAAGTAGCCGAGCACGTCGCCGAAGTTCGGCATCACGGCGAACATCGCGGCAGCGACCAGATCGAATGCCAACAGCATCCAGATGAACCACGCCGGGCCCGCGGGCCAGTCGCCCAGCGACATCCACTGGTGAACGAAGCCAACGAACCCACGGCCGCCGCTTTGAAGATAAGCGGGGTAGTAGGCGATTGGAGCGACGATCGCGGCGGCGGCCAGAAATGGGATGCCGAGCCGGATCAATCGATCGCGCGCGAACGTCCGGGCACCCTTGCGCTGGAGACTCGACCATACGAACAGCCCCGAGACGAAAAACATCAGCGACATGAAGAACGCGTCGTTGAAGCCAAAGAACAGGTTGAATCCCGGCCAATGCGCGTGCGGATCGACCACCGGAAATGCGCGCCAGGTCTCCGGCGAAGCCAGCAGCGATTTCGCAATTGGCGGCGCCGCCTTGAGATATGCGAGCACCGAGTGGTGCGCGAGGACCAGCACTACCAGAAAGCCGCGAAGATACCCGAGCGCAAGATTGTAGGCCGGCCGCGACTCGGGCGGGAGGTGAATCGATGCGAAGGTCGTCAGAGACGCCTCCGATCATTTTTCACGAGCGCCTCACAATTCGTACACAGCGCGTCCTTCGAAGAACGTGGTCATCACCTTGGTATCGGCGATGTCGGTCGGCGCAATCTCGAACAAGTTTCTGTCGAGGACGATCACGTCAGCCGATTTTCCAACTGAGAGCGAGCCGGTGACGCTTCCGAGTCCCATCGCGCGGGCGGGATTGACGGTGTAGGCCTCGATTGCGGTCTGGAGATCGAGCGCCTGCTCGGGCCATAGCGCGCCGTCGAATCGTCCGTTGGGATCGCGGCGGGTGATCAATCCTTCGAGACCGGACCACGGATCGGGATTGGGGATGACGGGCCAGTCGGTGCCGGTCGCGATCAAAACGCCCGCCTCGAGCAGGTTGCGATTGGGCCAATATTGACGAACGCGGTCGCCGACCGCTTGCTCGATACCGTCGATGATTTGATTGGGATACCAGAGAATCGGCGACAGGTCCGCGACGACGTTCAAATCTCTGAAACGCGGGATATCGGCGGGATCGACAAAGCCAGCGTGCGCGATCTGATGCGTCAGCGGGGTCGCGCCCTTGAATGAGCGCACCACGTCAATCGCGTCGAGGGCGGTCCGCACGGCGGCGTCGCCGGCGCAATGGATTTTGACGCAGAGGCCGCGATCTTCCTGTTTCGCGATCAAACGCGCCAGCTCCGGAACGGTTTTAATAGTGGCGCCGCGAAAGCAGCATCCATGCGCTTTGTCGGGAAGATACGGATCGATGAACGCGGAAGTTCGCGACATCGGGACGCCGTCGAGGAATATCTTTACGAAGCTCGGCGTGACGTGCGCGCTCAAGAATTTTGCGCGTTGATCGATTAGTTCGTCGCCGACGAAATGGCCCAGGAATCCAGCCGGCTCCGCCATCATCGAACCGACCACCCAAGCGGAGAGTTTTCCCTGCGCATCAAGATGGTTATATGCGGACAGAACGCCGCCGCTAACGGCGGCATCCTGCAGGCCGGTCACGCCGAATGAATTTAAAATTTCGATCGCACGCGCGAGCGCCGCGACGTTGGTCTCCAGCGAATAGGGATTAGCGACCTCGGCTGCGTGCTCGACCGCTGCGACCGCGGACTCGAACAGCATCCCGACCGGCGCACGGGTCGCTTCATCCCTGACGATTACGCCACCCTCCGGATCGGGTGTGCTGGAATCGATTCCTGCAAGCTCGAGCGCGCGCGAATTGACCCAGCGGTTGTGCACGCTGTCATCGCGCAGCAAAACGGGATGGCCCTCGCTGGCTTCGTCGAGCGCGCGCAGCGCTTCGAGGGTCGAGAGCTTATCGGTGAAATTGCTGCCCCATGCCCCCCCTACGATCCACGCTCCTGGCTTGGCCTTGCGCGCGTCGGCGCGAACGGCGGCGAGAACCTGCTCGAGCGACAGCGTCGGCAGAAAATGGCATTCGTAGAGATCGGCTCGACCGCCGAGCATCGGATGCACATGCACGTCGTTGATCCCCGGCATCGCCATCTTGCGCTTGAGATCGATGACGGCAGTGTCGGGTCCGACGAGTGATTTGACGTCGGTATCGGCACCGACGAAAGCAATCTTGCCATCGCGAATCGCGAGCGCTTCAACCCACGGATTCGAAGCATCCGCGGTATATATCCGGCCGTTCAACAGAACCCTATCGGCCGAATTATTTTTCGTCGTTGCAGCCATGCTCAATCTCTAGTCGCAACATTTGTTGTGATGAAGCTTCGACGGAGCCACATCCATCGCGGGATTCTGGTCGAAGAAGCCCGAAGGCTTCAGCATAAAGCCGGCATATGCGACCGGCATTACCGGCCAGTCCTCGGGCCGAGGAATATGGTGCACGCCGAATGAGTACCATGCGACCAGATCGGTATTCTCGAGCGGCAGATCGCGTTTGATCCATTGATCGAGTCCGTCGGGTGCGGCGTTCTGATTGATATAATCGCCAGACGCATATCGCTGCGCCGGATCGTAGCCGGTGATCCACAGGTTGTGGCGAATGAAACCGGCCCGTCTCAGGATGGATGCGCCCTCGCGCGCGAAGGGCAGAGCTACATCCGCACCCGGCATGATTTTGTAACCGGTAGGCTGACCCACGGCGTTGCGGCGCGACGGATTCACGATCAGCCAGGCGCGTCCCGTCGCGGGGTTCGCGTCGCGTGCGGCTTCCGATTGGTTTTTAATGAGCGTGTACTGCGGCCGGTACGAGCCGTTATGCGGATTGGCCGGCCCGGGAGGATCGGCGACGGTGTCGACCTCGTAAACCGAATTGCCCGGCCCGTCGACATCCAGATCGAGTCTGAAGTTGAAGTAGTGTTGATGAATCGGCGCGTAAAGCTGCGGAGCAACCAGCGCGCCGTGAGTCGGTTGCGCACCCGGCGGAAAAGCGCCGACGGACAGGCATCCGGTCAGCTTAACTTCTAGCTGTATCTCGCCGCTTTGATACAGGTACCAGAAAAACCCGTAGTCATAATTCCCGACGGTCGCGAAAAAAGAGATCACCAGGCGGCGTGAGCGCCGCACCTCGCTGCGATTGGTACGCCAGTCGGTGTGCTTCCACAGCGTGCCGTAATCTTCCTCATGCATGCAGACGGCGTTCTCGAGGGTTTCCGGTTCGCCCGCCATGTTGACCATGTGCGCGTTGAAGTAGTGGATCGTGCCGACGCAATCGCATCCGAGCTTGAGGCTGTTTGCCATCCGGCCGATGCCATATTCGCCCACGTCGAAGGCATTCTTTCGGTTGTGCGTTTTGGTGGGATCGCCATACGGCACTTGCATCTCGGATAGCGACGCCCGGTACAAAATTGGACGGACACGGCCCTGATCCTCGTAGGCGAGTTGATGAAGTACCAGGCCCTCGCGCGAGGTGAAGCCGACCCGGAAGCGCCATTTCTGCCAGCGCACTTCGTAGCCGTCGACGGTAAAGCTCGGACCCTCCCTCTGTACGATCTCGAGCGGCTTCAAGTCCTGCCGCAGAGGGCCGAGATGCTCGGCCGCGAAGATACCGGTCAAAGGCGGCAGCGGTACCTGCACATCGTCGACGACTTCCACCACCTCCATCTTTTCGAGATCGACGAAGGTGATCAGTCCCTCGACCGGGCGGCCATAGCCGACGTCGGCATCGCTGCCGCGAATAAACGTGAGGCCCTGGGCGAGACGGCGGTCGGGAAACCGTTCGTCGCCATAGGCGCCTGCCGACCAGGGATCGACGATCGCCTTATCGAGTTCCGTGATACCGCGGCGGGCAAGCGCGGCACGCCATCGAGGATCGGCTTTGACCGCATTCTCGCACAGGATGAACTCCTCGATGATGATGCCGGGCTGGACGCCGCGGAGCTGCTCGCATGAAAGCAGAGTTTCGTCGCGCAGGCTGACGACCGCCTCCAGCACGCGCCGATCGGCCAGATCGAGAACAATAACGAATGCGCGCCGATCCAGAGTGTTGCCGGCGCTGATACTTTCGAGCTCGTCCTTGGCGGGTTCGTGCAGGTTGACCGATACGAAACGGAACCGGTCACCGGCCGGCCCGTGAGTCCGCAGCGTGCGCACGGCCGCGGCGACCTCCGCCGCGTTCAGCGGATCCAGCGGATGACGGTGAGCTTCTTTCACCGGTTCGGAACTATCCATCGTCGATCTCCCGCTACAATCTTAAGACCGCAACCGCGAGCTCCGCAGGCGCTTTAAGTCTGCGGGCTGTCTCAGAGCGAACCCAAAATCTGGTCGGGAACGCCGGTCCATGCCTTGCGCTCGCCCTCGAGCGGCGCTTGCGCCGATTTTGTCGCCTCGCCGAAGACCATCGTGGTGCGGTGCTGCTCGTCATATTGGCGCCAATCGCCCAGACGCTCGCAGGTCGGGTTGCCGGTGCGCGCGAAGGCGATCCAGGCGTCCTGCATGTCGGTCGCGAGCTTCTCGGCCGCGGGACCGCTGCCCGCGAACGCGCCCATCCCGGGGAGATGATTGGTGCCGAAGACGAACCCAAGTTCGAGCGCGTGGCACGAGCCGAGCATCCCGCCGACCGCGGGCGACTTCCAGGTGAACAGATAATTGAAGATGCGTCCCTTGCGGCGGGCGTGCGTCTCGGCCAGTCGCAGCGCGGGCATCCGGAATACGCGGTCAGTTTCGATTGCCGAGAATAGTTCCTGCGGAGTCGTCGCATCGCCGCGTTCGCCGCGCGCGCGAGTGTAATTCTCGATAAGACCGGCCGCGGTTTCCGCGCCGAAGCGTTTGCCGAATCGCGCTGCGAGTCCGGCGCGGTCGAGCTTGGGCAGACCGGGATCCATCGCGGCGAACAGCTTCCATTCCTCCAGGGTCGAGCCGGCCATGATTGCGACACTGTCGGCGGAGCCGCCCGCGACCATCTCGATCGCGACTTTCGAAACGTGAGAGCCGTCAATCACCGGCTGATAAGCCATCCCGAGCTCAGGGTCGGGCGTTATGCCATCGGGCATCAGTGCGCCGGTCAGCAACTGCGTGGGAGTCAGCGCGCGAATCGCGGCGAGGTTTGAGGGAGATGCGCCGAGCCGAGCGATGATGCGCTCGGCCTTGCGGCTGGCGCGGTCCGCGGTCGCACCGGTGTGGCACGCGCCGCTTTGCGGGATCGCTTTGTGAAACAGCCCGCGCGCCTGCGGCATCGCGAGCAGAGTGCCGACGCTCATGCCGCCGGCCGACTCACCGAAGATCGTGACATTGGCGGGATTGCCGCCGAACTCGGCGATATTGTCGCGGACCCATTCGAGCGCGGCGACTTGATCGAGAACGCCTTCATTGCCAGTGGCGGGAATTTTTCCGCCGGTCAGATCGCACAGGCGCAAGAACCCCAGCGGCCCGAGCCGGTAGTTGACTGTCACCACGACAACGTCGCCGCGGCGCGCGAGCGTCGAGCCATCGTAGAGCGGCTGCGAGCCGGAGCCGATCGCGAACGCGCCGCCGTGAATCCAGACCATCACGGGACGCCGCGCGGTGTCGCATCGGGGCGTCCATACATTCAGATACAGACAGTCCTCGGTCTGCTCGCCGTCCACGACCATCGCGGCCAGCGCGCCATTCGCCATACCGTTCTGCGGAGCAACGCCGGCGAATTTGCGCGCGTCGCGAGTGCCTTGCCATTGCGCGGGCTTTTCCGGCGCGCTCCAGCGGCGGGCGCCGACGGGCGGGGCCGCGAATGGAATTCCCTTGAACACGCACAGGTCGGAGTTCGAGTCGCCTTCAAGTTTTCCATAGGTGGTCGAAACGGTCACGCTCATATGAATTCCCCCAATAAGGAAATTGGACTGATTGTCGGTCGATTCTTGCAGAATCGGACGGCCGGTCACAAACGACGCGTCGATACTGTCGGCGGCGCGCGGAAACGTTTTGCGTGACGCGCGGGATTTCGCGTAGCCTTCGGCTATGGACCCGAAAGCCGCGGCGGCGTTTTTTGCGAAGCTGTGGGATGAATCCGCGATTCCCGAGCTTCAGGAGTACATCAGGATTCCAAACAAATCGGTGGCGTTCGATCCCGATTGGAAAGCGCATGGCCACATGGATCGCGTCGTCGAGCGCTTTCGCAAATGGGCGCTCGGGCGCGAGATCGCCGGGATGCGCCTGGAGGTCGTGCGCCTTGGCGATCGCACTCCCGTTTTGTTCATGGAAATTCCGGGAGATTCGGACGATACAGTTTTGCTCTACGGGCACATGGACAAGCAGCCCGAGATGGCGGGATGGCGCGCGGGGCTGGACCCGTGGACGCCGTTGATCGAGAACGACCGGTTGTATGGACGCGGCGCGGCCGACGATGGCTATGCGATGTTCGCGTGCCTGGGCGCAATCGGCGCGCTCAAAGCGCAGAAGATACCGCACGCGCGGATGGTGGTGATAGTCGAGGCGTGCGAAGAGAGCGGCAGCTTCGATTTGCCGCATTATATCGAGCATCTTGCGCCGCGAATCGGGCAGCCAAGCCTGGTCGTCGCGCTGGATTCCGGATGCGGCAATTACGAGCAGCTATGGTGCACGACTTCGCTGCGCGGACTGATCGGCGGGACGCTGAACGTACAGGTGCTGACCGAAGGGATGCACTCGGGCGACGCGGGGGGTGTGGTGCCGTGCAGTTTCCGAATCGCGCGGACGATTCTCAGCCGGCTTGAAGATGAAAAAACCGGCGCGATTTTGCCAGCGGTTTTTCATGGAGAGATTCCCGCCGCGCGAATCGAGCAGGCGCGCGCCGCCGCGCCGATCCTCGGCGATAGCCTGCGCAATAAATTTCCGTTCGCCGGAAAAACCCACGCGCAAAGCACTGACGCGACCGAACTGATTCTTAATCGTACCTGGCGTCCCGCCTTGTCGATTATCGGCGCCGACGGATTTCCGTCCGTCGCCAACGCGGGCAACGTGCTGCGGCCCGCGACCTCGCTCGTGGTATCGCTGCGGCTGCCGCCTACCTGCGATGCACAGGCGGCGCAGCGCGCGCTCAAGCATCTGATGGAAGACGATCCGCCATACGGCGCGAGCGTCAGCTTCGAGTCGAATTGGGCTGCCACAGGATGGAATGCGCCCCCGCTCGCGCCATGGCTGGAAAAATCGCTCGACGCGGCCTCGCGCGCGCACTTCGGCGAACCCGTCGCATACATGGGTGAGGGCGGAACGATCCCGTTCATGGCGATGCTCGGCGAGCGGTTTCCGGCCGCGCAGTTCCTGATCACCGGAGTGCTCGGACCGGGTGCGAACGCGCATGGCCCCAACGAGTTCCTGCATATTCCGACCGCGAAGCGCCTGAGCGCGGCGGTCGCAGAGGTGCTCGCGGATCATTTCACTCGTGCGGTGTAAGGGGGAGTTTCGTCAGCGATCCTTCCGGTCGTCATTTCGAGCCATCGGCGAGAAATCCCGAAGCGTCCATGCTCCACGCCAACGCCACGTGCAATGAGCCTCCGTTTGGGATTTCTCCCTGCGGTCGAAATGACGAATGTGGGCTCAGTGACACAACTATCAAGACCCTGCTCGACCTTCACTCATCGTTACGTCGAGAAGCGCGGGCAGATGCGTATCGACCCAGCGCGTTGCTTGATCGTAGGCGTGGGCGAGTTGCAGGCAGGCGAACTCCGCGTGATTCGGCGCGACGATCTGGATGCCCATCGGCAGGCCGGCGCTGCTGAAACCGGCGGGAACGTTCAGCGCTGGGCATCCTGACATCGTGACCGGGATCATGACCTCCATCCATCGATGATAGGTATCCATCGCTTTGCCGCCGACGGTCTTGGGCCAGTGGAGCGTGGCGTCGAAGGGAAAAACCTGCGCGGACGGGAGTACGAAGAAATCACACTTCTCGAACATCGCGCGCATCGCGTGATACCACGCGGTCCGCACCGCGGATGCGTCGGCGACATCGTAGGCGCTGATTTTGAAGCCGCGCTCGATTTCCCACTGGACCTCGGGTTTCATCAGCGCGCGCCGTGCCGGGTCGGAGTAATAAGTTTTGAGCAGACCGCCAACCTGCCACGCGCGCAACACGAGCCAGCTCTGCCACACGCGTTCGATTGAATAGTCGGGAATCGCTTCCTCGACAACGCATCCGATTGATTTGAAGATGTTGAGCGCGTCGCGACACAGGTCGAGCACGCCCGGCTCGAAGGGCAGGTACCCGCCGAAGTCGCCGCCCCAGGCGATTCGCGCACCCTTAAAATCGTGCGCAAGAGAATTGGCGAACCGCGCGGAATCCTCGCGGATCGAGAGTGGGACCCGCGCGTCGTGCCCCGCGATCACAGACAGCAGCATCGCGAGGTCCGGCACCGTGCGCGCCATCGGACCATGCACCGACAGCGCGGGCATGAAGACCTCGCGAACGTCGGACGGCACGCGCCCGAACGCGGTGCGAAAGCCGAACACGTTGTTGAATGCGGCGGGGTTTCGTAGCGAGCCCGCGTGATCGCTGCCGTCGGCGACGGGCAGCATCCGCAGCGCGAGCGCGACCGCGGCGCCGCCGCTGCTTCCGCCGGCGGTTTTCGTCTGATCGTAGGCGTTGAGCGTGGTGCCGAAGACAGGGTTGTAGGAATGCGAGCCGAGCCCGAACTCGGGAACGTTAGTCTTACCGATGATGATCGCGCCGGCGCGTTTTATCCGCTCGACCAGAATCGAATCGGCGCGCGGAATGAAGTCTTTAAGGATTGGCGAGCCCATCGTGGTGCGGATTCCAGCGGTGGGTTCGAGGTCCTTGATAGCGTGCGGAAATCCGTGCATCTCTCCGGCATACTCGCCGCGCGAAAGCTCGGCGTCGCGACGGCGCGCTTCCTCGATCAGCTCTGCGCGAGGCCGAATCGAGACGATCGCATTGACGGCGGGATTGATCGCATCAATCTGATCGAGATACGCGGTCATCACCTCGGCGCAAGAGATTTGCCGCGACTTGATCGCACTCGAGAGCGTGGCCGCGTCCATCATCACGATTTCGGATCCGGGCTTCATGGCGTCAGGCGCAAGTATGCATCGCGAAGGCGCGGCGTTACTACTTGCGCGAAAGCCTTGCGCCATTGTAGTTGACGATGAGGCGCCTGCGCGGCGCGACTCACAATCAAGAGGGTCTAGAGGTGAATTGATGTCCGATTATACGATGACAATCGACGGCAAGTCGGTTAAGGGGTCGAAGTCCGTCGGCGTGATCAATCCCGCCACCGGAAAGGTCTTCGCCCAGGTTCCCGATTGCACCAAGGCTGAACTCGATCAGGCGATGGACGCGGCGCATCGCGCATACCGGAGTTGGAGCAAAGATATCGACGCGCGGCGCAAGCTGCTCGGCGAGGTGGCTGCCGCCCTGCAGTCTCCGCCCGAGGGGCTCGCGCGCACGCTCACGCAGGAGCAGGGCAAGCCGCTTGCCAAGGCGCAGGGGGAAATCGCAGGCGCCTCGATCTGGGCGTCGTACACGGCGAGTCTTCAGATTCCGAACGAAGTGATCCAGGACAACGCGGCCGGGAAGATCGAAATTCGACGCAAGCCGGTCGGAGTGGTCGCCGCGATCACGCCGTGGAATTATCCGCTGATGCTGGCGATGTGGAAGATCGCGCCTGCGCTGCTCGCGGGCAACACGATCGTGCTGAAGCCCTCGCCCTACACTCCCATCACGTCGCTGATGCTGGGCGAGATCCTGCGCGACGTGCTGCCGCCGGGAGTGCTCAACGTGGTGTCCGGAGGCGATGAACTGGGTTCGATGATGACCAGTCATCCGGTGCCGCGAAAGCTTTCGTTCACCGGTTCGGTCGAGACCGGCAAAAAAGTCGCAGCCGCCGCCGCACCCGATCTCAAGCGGTTCACGCTGGAACTTGGCGGCAACGACGCCGCGATCGTGCTCGCGGACGCGGACCTGACGGAAGTCGCGCCGAAAATTTTCTGGGGCGCGTTCGAGAACAGCGGCCAGATCTGCAGCGCGATCAAGCGGGTGTACGTGCCGGAGGCGATGTACGCCTCGATGATCGAGAAGCTCGGCGATTTGGCGAAGAACGTCAAGGTCGGCAACGGCCTCGACGCGGGTGTCGAGCTCGGCCCGATCAACAACAAGCCGCAGTTCGAGCGCGTGACTGAGCTGGTCGAAGACGCAAAGAAGCACGGCGCGAAGATCGTCACCGGCGGCTCGCGGCACGGCAAGGAAGGATATTTTTTCCAGCCGACTATCGTCGGTGGAATCTCCGACGGCGTGCGCCTGGTTGACGAAGAGCAGTTCGGACCCGCGCTGCCGATCATTCCCTACAAGGATGTGGATGACGCGGTCCGGCGCGCCAACTCGACGACCTATGGACTGTCGGGTTCGGTATGGTCCAGCAACGCGGAACATGGCGCCGAAGTTGCGGGGCAGCTCGAATGCGGATCCGCGTGGGTGAACCAGCATCTGGCTATTGCTCCGAACCTTCCGTTCGGCGGAGCGAAGTGGTCGGGAATCGGCGTGGAGAATGGGACCTGGGGACTGCTCGGCTTCACTGAGATTCAGGTAGTGAACGTCGCGCGAAGCTAGGCACACGGAGCCTGACGGCTTCTGGAAAATAACCAACTGGCGCGGCCCCTGGGGTCGCGCCAGTTTTCATTTCGGAATGACGGCACCGGGGTCAGCCCGCTCGCTCCGGAGTAGTACGAACGCCGAACTGAGTAATGAAAAGCGCGCACGCGATCAGCGCGAGTCCCTTCAGAAACATCGAGGCGTTGACCGCGCGCATCACCGGGTCGGCAAGGGTGAGCATCGCCGTGCCGTGCACGACGATTGTTACCGGAACCAAAAACAGCACCAGCAGCCATCCGCCGAGCCGCGGACGATAATTGAATAGAACCATCGCCGCGCCGACCAACTCGACTATCGCGGAAATAATTACCCAGAATGGCCGCCATGGAATCGCTGCGGGCATCAAACCAGCATAACTCTGCATCGCGGTGAAATGAGTCACTCCCGAAAGAAAAAATATCAGTGTGAACAAAATCCTGGCGGTGATTCCGATCGCGGGACTGGTAATACGAAGATCGCTATCGTTCATGTAGGTCCTCTATATCAGATCGCGTGGGATGTTATTTTCCCACGTCTGTTCGAAGATGACTTTGTCGTCCTGACTCGCGCGAATCGATTCCGTCAGATGAAAATGCGACGCGGTCGAAGTCAGCTCGAATGAGGCGGCGACTGCGGCTTCCCATCCGCCATTCTTATAGCTCGTGGCGTACGTGCCGTGCCATCGAGAGCTGTTGGGTTGCCCCGATTTGATCTCGCGATTCCAGTCAATTCGGCTGACGATTTCGGTTCCAGTGTCCTTTATCAATCGCCGATTCTCAGATTGCCGGCGAATTACTATTCGGCCGTCGCGATCAGGACCCGAGATGTTGATCGCTAGGCGCGGCGCTTTCGCGGCGATATTGGAGTCGCGAATGACCGGAATCGGCATCGCGGTCTCGGCTGGCGAATCGGTGCGGCGCGGAAGCGTAAGCGTCGATTCACCGGTCGCAATCGTGAGCGTGACAGGCTCGGGCGAAGGCCATACGAGCGGCCACAGACTTTCCGAAATCGCGACGCGAATCCGATTGCCCTTTGCAAATCGATGCGCGACGAAATTGAGCTTCACGTTGACGTCGTAAAAGTGACCGGGAGCTAGTGGCTCCGGATCCTCGTGGCCGTCGCGATGAGTCAGGTTGAGGAGCCCATAAGAAAGCAGCCACGACCTACCATCAGTATCGACCTCCGTTAGCCTGACGGCTACTTGAGCGACGGGCGAGTCTGAGCAGATGCACAACTCAGCGCGGGGATTGCCTAGTATTTCGAGGTCGTGCGGAAGCGGTTGCGAGTCGAGGGTCAACGAGTTTGCGTCATCCGGACTTTGTTCCAAGGGCAGATCTTCGCTCATCGAGCCTGGAAGCCATTCGCGCGTGCAGAGTCCGACAAGTGTATTCGCAGGATAGCCGACATTCTCGCGTTTGCTCGGGTTAGCCGATAAACCATCGCAATTGAGAGACAATTCAAGGTGCGATATGGACGACGACGGCCATCTCAATTCGTCAATCCAACGGCCCGGAGTATCCTGCGGAAACGCTTGGGCCGCCGTCTTTTCGGGCATGAATACCCGTAGCATCGGCTCGCGCATGATTCCTGAGTCGTGCCCGTTCAACCAGTGGTCCCACCATCGGACTTCCTCGAATATCCAGTCCAATCTCGGGCCCGGTAGGCCAAATTGCGGATAGGTATGCGCCCACGGACCAATTATCGCGCGGCGCGGAACGCTCAGATGCTCGAGCAAGCGGGGAATTGCGTTGTTGTAAGTATCGAGGAGTCCGCCGACTAGAAAGATCGGACATTTGATTCGGCTATAGTTCACAATAGTCGAACCATGTCGCCAAAAATCGTCGTCGTGCTGATGCATTAGCCAGTTCGCGAGAACCGGCCGCATCGAATGCAGTCGCTGTAGCCACATCTCGTTCCATCGGTCGCCGACAATCGCCGGGTCAGGCGGCCCGATCATCACGTTCTGAAATGCGTTGCCCCAACTGAAATTGCAAAACCCCAGTGCGCCGCCGATATAATGAGCGTCATCGGTGAAGCGATTATCGGAAGCGCAGAACACCAGCGCGCCCCTCAGCGCTGGTGGCGCCGTTGCGGCCGTCTGCAGCGTACTGAAGCCGCCCCACGAGATGCCTCGCATCCCGACGGAGCCATTCGACCATGGCTGACGCGCCAGCCATGCGATCGCCTGCGCCGCGTCGTCCTGTTCCTGAGGCAAATACTCGTCGAGTAGAACGCCTTCGGAATCTCCTGATCCCCGGATATCCACGCGGGCATAGGCGAAACCGTACTGCGCGAATTGGGTGCCCCAGGCGTCGTCGAGCGCCCGGGTCAGGTCACGCTTTCGATAGGGAATATATTCGAGCACGACCGGAACCGGGGCGCGCAGCGCATCCGCCGGCATCCACAACCGCGCGGCGAGACGAGTTCCGTCTTCGAGCGCAATCCATTCGTTCTCGATGATGGTAACGGCCCTGGTTGGAGGAAGAGTCCAAGTGCTTGGCGCCCGATCATCAACCGACATCAGATTGCCTCGTGTTCGCGCGCGCACCGGTCCTATACCCATCGAGCCCAAGCGGGACGCCGCGGAAGAAGGGTACAGCATCGCGACGCAATTGGGTACGGCAATTACCGAGGCGCATCCATGAAGCGCCGTTTCGGGTGACGGATGTTTTTGCAATAATGAACGATGCGGCTGCGCCAGCAGCGGAGGTGAATCGTGATTGAGACAAGTGCATTCGGCAACACCGGCCATCAGAGCACACGGGTCATCTTCGGCGCGGCCGCTCTGGGCGCGATGAATCAGGCCAAGGCGGACGCGGTGCTCGAGACACTGCTCGAGTACGGCATCAATCATATCGATACCGCTGCGTCGTACGGCGAATCCGAGCTGCGGATTGGCCCATGGATGCGCGAGCATCGCAAGCGCTTTTTCCTTGCCACCAAGACCGGCGATCGAACCTACAGCGGCGCGCGCGACAGTGTGCATCGCTCGCTCGAGCGATTGCGCGTTGACCATGTCGATCTGATCCAGATGCACAATCTGGTCGATGAGAAAGAGTGGGAGACCGCGCTCGGAGCCGGAGGCGCGCTCGAAGCGTTGGTCGAGGCGCGTGCGCAGGGATTGGTGCGCTTCATCGGCGTGACTGGTCATGGAACGCGAGTCGCGGCGATGCATCGCAAGAGCCTGGAGCGGTTCGCTTTCGACTCGGTACTGTTTCCCTACAACTTCACGATGCTGAATCTCGCGCAATATGCTGACGATGCCGAAGCGTTGATCAAGCTTTGCAATCAGCGCGGCGTTGCAACGCAGACTATCAAATCTGCTGCGCGCCGGCGCTGGCAGGATGCCTCGAAGGGTCAGCAGGGGCCCAAGCACAGTTGGTACCAGCCGCTTCGAGATCGCGACGCGATCCGGCGAGCGGTGGATTTCGTGCTGAGCCGTCCGGGACTGTTCCTCAACAGCTCGAGCGACGCGACGATATTGAAGCCGATCCTCGAAGCTGCCGGCGAGCCTGCGGTCGCGCCCGATCGCGCCGCAATGGAAGCCGACGTAAAGGACTACGCTATGGAGCCGCTGTTCATCCCTGGCGTGTCGGATACGATCTAGCG
>JBAPSR010000365.1:0-5517 GCA_049281755.1 Binataceae bacterium (SeqCode) | reverse complement strand
GCCTTGAGGCCGAACTCCCAGAAGCCGTCGGTGCGTCCGCTGGCGACGTTGGCCAAATCGAGCGCGGCAGCGCCCGTGCGCCGCACGCCGTGCGAACACATCATGAAGGCTTCCCAGAATGCCAGGTAAAAGCGGCGTCGTTCGCGGCGGTCGTAGGGAAAGCCGGTCGCGAGCAGTGCGGAGCCGATGACCGGGGTCGCGCTCACCCGGATTGGTTTGCCATTGAGTTTCGCGCCGCGTCCGCGCTGCGCGGTGAAACATTCCTTGTGGAGCGCGTCGTAGATGACGCCAAAGCGCGTTTCCCCGCGGCGTTGATAGGCGATCGACACGCAAAATTGCGGGAATGCGTGCGCGAAGTTGGTGGTACCGTCGAGCGGATCGATGATCCATCGATGGTCACTCTGGTGCGCGCTGGCGCCGCTTTCCTCGGCCAGGATCGCGTGAGTGGGAAACGCGCGATGGATCAGCTCGATCACCGCGGCTTCGGACTCGCGGTCGGCTTCGGTGACCAGATCGATCGAGTTGGACTTGCGGTCGATGGTGATGCGCGAGAGGCGCTTTAAGTGGATCTTTCCGGCGGCGCGCGCGGCGCGTATCGCGACTTGCTCGATTTCAGTTGGCACGGCGAACTGAAGATAGTTCAGCGCGCGCGATCATTAAAGCGCGCGGCGCAGGTCAATCGACAGAGGTATTGCTCAGGAGGCGGCGGCGTTCGACTCCGTCTGCGCGGCCATCAGGTTTTGCGCGTACGGCATGATGGTCGCGAACAGATCGACCTGGGAATCGAGCGTCTTGCCCAGCCCTGAGAGCAGGCCCATCACGCGGTTTACCAGCAGCACGTCGCCGGGAACCTCGACGATCGGGTTGGCGCGCAGCGCGCGCGGCAACTCGTCGTTGAACTTTTCGATCAGCTCCTTGTCCGCGTAGGCCTTGTTGCGCGTGACCGTTTGTCCGAGAAAAAGATCGGCCACCGTAAGCAGCGTGCCGGGCGAGCCGTCGCGGGTGCGAAAGCCGAGTTCCTTAAACGCGCGGATCGTCGCCTCGCGATCCGAGGTTAAGATCGCGAACGTCAGGCGCACCATCCCGTCGCGGAACGCGGGCGGAAAATCCTTCGCGAGCCCGAAGTCGAGATAGACCAGCCGCGGCCCCGGCTGGACGAGGATGTTTCCCGGATGCGGGTCGGCATGAAAAAATCCGTCGCGCAGGATCATCGCGCAGAACTGGTCCATCAGCTTTTGCGCAACCACGCGCTTGTCGATTCCGGCGCGCTCGAGCGCGGCAACGTCGGTGATCTTGATCCCCTCGATCAGCTCCATCGTGAGCACGCGGCGAGCGCTGAACTCGCGATAGATTTCAGGCACGCCGACCGCCGGATCGTCCGCGAAGTTGCGCCGTATCGTCTCGGCGTTATCGGCCTCGTGCACGAAGTCGAGCTCCATCGGGATGTACTTCAGACCCTCGCGCGCGACCACCCGCAGATCGAAATCGCGCTCGAGCCACGCGAGCCATTTGAGCACCAGCAGCAGATTGCGCAGATCGGCGCGGACGATTCCCTCGATACCGGGATACTGCACCTTGACCGCGCATCGGCGCCCGTCGTGCAACCGCGCGGCGTGCACCTGCGCGAGCGAGGCCGACGCGATCGGCACCGGGTCGAACTGGGAGTACGCGGACTCGAGCGAGCGGCCGAGCTCGCGCTCGATCTGCTGGCGAATCATCGGGAACGGGCGCGGCGGCACATGATCGTGCAAGCCCGCCAGCGTCGAAACCCATTCGTCGGGCAGGACGTCGGCGCGGGTCGCGATAAACTGCGAGGCCTTGATGAGCAAGCCCTCGAGCCGGATCGCGGTCGCGTACATCGCTCGCGCAGCGCGCAGATCCTGCCGCCGGTAAAGCGCGGCTTTGTTGCGCGAGGAGACGAATCGCGTCCAGAGCTGAACCGATTTGTAGCCGGCGTATACCCGGAGCGCGAGCCAGATCACGTTGGCAAAGCGCCACGCCCGCGTGGCGAGGCCGGGTGCGGGCAGGTCTGGGGGGAATTCTATCCGGTCGATGCTGCTGGAGGTCATGAATGAGCGAATACGGCGGCGGTAACCGTTACTACTTTAGATGAAGAACCGTGGTCATAGAACCATATGCGACGCGGGCGCGACGAGCTTCCGATTGACACCCAGTCTCGCCTCGCGATACGATGCCGTTCATGAAGCCAAGTAACGTAGTTCGCCTGGTCCCCAATTCAGGTCGTGTCCTCATGAATTGAGACGGACTCCGATACCTGGCTTGAAAAAGCCCTGCCGGTTTCGGAACCGGTGGGGCTTTTGTTTTTTGGTTCGGTTTGTTCGGGAGGAAGCGGTGCTCAGTCAAGACGCAAACGGCGCGATTCGCGGAATTACGCGACGCTACTACGCGGTATGGCTTATCTACTCGCTGGCGGGTGGATTCCTGTTCGGCGTCTATCCGATTTTCCTGCACTCGCGCGGGCTCAACCAGTTCGAGATCAACAGCGTGCTGGCGGTGTACTTCGTGGTGCTGTTCCTGACCGACGTGCCGACCGGCGCCTTCGCCGACGCCCTGGGCCGGCGGCGATCGTTCGTGCTCGGCACGGCTCTGCGCGCGTGCGCCTTCGTGGTGTATTTCTTCGCGCGGCATTACTGGGTGTTTCTGATCGCGGAGAGTATCGACGGGATCGGCACCACCTTCGGCAACGGAGCGATCGACGCCTGGGGCGTCGACGCGCTCGACGTCGCGGGCTACGAAGGGCTTAAAGACCGCTTATTTTCGCGCATCATGCAGCTCACCACGGTCGGTTTCATGATCTCGGCGATCTTCGGCTCGTATATCGCTGACATCAATATCGCATGGCCATGGCTTTGCGGCGCGGTCGGCTACGTGATCAGCGCCGTGATCGGCTACTCGCTGATGACGGGCGAGAAGCACGATTCGGCCGGCGTCGATTTGCTCGACATACCGCGGATGATCGTGCGCCGCGTCATCAGCGGAATCGGCGCGGGCTTCGACAGTCGGATCGTCCTGATGCTGAGCGCGGCGGGCGCGATCCAGGTTGCGGCATGGTCGCCGTACTGGCTCGAATGGCCGCTGCTGTTCAATCAGAGCTACGGCGTCGGCGTCTGGATTATCGGGTGGATTTACTGCGCGCTGTCGGCGGCGAGGATGCTCGGTGCGGAGATCGTGTCGCGCTCGCGTCCCGATCAATCGGCTCGCGCGGGTCGCGTGGCCGCGCTGGTTGGCGCGGCGAGTGTGCTGCTGGCGGTTGCGGGAATGCTGCAGCGGCGGCCAAACATCGTGCTGATGATCCTGTTCGTGATGAACATCTTTTCGGGCGCGACCCAGCCGCTGCTCCAGAGCTGGTTCAACGAGCAAGTCGAGTCGGAACAGCGCGCGACGCTGCTCTCATTCAACAGCACGTTTGCGACCATGGGCGGCTCCATCGGCCTGATCGCCAATGGTTTTATCGCCGACCGCGCCGGGCTTCCCGTAGCATGGCAATTCGCCGGGATGCTCTCGCTGCTGGCGATTCCGTGCTATCTCGCGCTGCGCACTGGCGGCGGAGCGATCGAGGTCGAAGCGCCAGCCGCGAAGTATTAGGGCACGCGGATACAGGTCCGCCCGCGTGAGAATAATCGCGCGGGCGGAGGCTTGCCGGAATTCGTGGTCAGCGGCGCGGCGATTTCCGGATCGTCTTCAGGATAAAAATAAAATCCTGCTTGGACAAAATCGATCCGAGCATCGCGAGATGGGATAGCGCTTCCATCTCATTGTCGGTGATCTTGTGCCGCGCGCGCAGTGCCTGGTCGCACTGAAATGACTGCCAGACCTCGCGCCGGAAGGTGGTGTCCGCGGTAGCTTTTGTCGGTGCGTGATTTTGCGTTGCCATTTTTCCCCTGCGTATCGAGAATGTTATACTCGATGCAGTTAATTCATGCAAACAGTTTGAGTGCCTTGTCATAACAAAACGTGTCATGCCTGAGCGTGCCCGATTCAAGAGCTGCTCCCGAAGCGCAATTGCGGCGAAAACGCACGGCGCGGAGCCCAATCGTCACGCCGTCTCGAGCGGCAGGCAAAAGCGCCCTTCATAGCAATGACAGACGAGCGGGGATCGCGAACTATTCAGCCTGATTTTCCGGAGTTTTTTTCTGTAGCGGCGATGCCACTAGCGGCGCGCTTTGGGGTCCGTTAAAATTCGGAGTCTGATGGATTTCCCAAGAATAAAACGCCTGCCGCCCTATGTTTTCAACGAGATCGGAGATCTGTGCCTCAAGGCGCGCCGGGCCGGCGAGGACATTATCGACTTCGGCATGGGAAATCCCGACGAGGCTACTCCGCCGCATATCGTCGCCAAGCTGATCGAAGCGGCGGCCAAGGCGCCCAATCATCGCTATTCGGTTTCGCGCGGAGTGTACAAGCTCAGGCTTGCGATTACAGACTGGTATAAGCGCCGTTACGGCGTCGAGCTTGATCCGGACGGCGAAGCGATCGTCACGATTGGTTCGAAGGAGGGCATCGCGCACATGGCGCTTGCGATCCTCGATCAGGGCGATGTGGTGCTCGCGCCGACGCCTACTTATCCGATCCATCAGTACGGCTGCATCATTGCGGGCGCGCAGGTGCAGGGCGTGCCGATGCGCGCGACGGGCGAGGAATTTTACGAGGAGCTGACCTCGATCGTCAGCCGCACCTGGCCGCGGCCCAAATTCCTGATCATGAATTTTCCGCATAATCCGACCACGGCGACGGTGGATTTGCGCTTCATGAAACGAGTCGCGGATTTTGCGCGCGAGAACCAGATGATGGTCGCGCATGATTTCGCGTACGCCGATCTGTGTTTTGACGGCTACGTGGCGCCGTCGTTCATGCAGGTGCCGGGCGCCAAGGATATCGGCGTCGAGTTCTTCACCCTGTCGAAAAGCTACAACATGCCCGGATGGCGGGTCGGCTTTGCGGTGGGAAATCGCGAGATGATCGGCGCGCTTGCGCGAATGAAATCGTACCTCGACTACGGGATGTTCGCGCCGGTGCAGGTCGCGGCGATCGCCGCGCTCAACGGCCCGCAGGACTGCGTTTCGGAGATCAACGCGACCTACAAGCGCCGTCGCGACGTGCTGGTCGAAGGACTGGGGCGCGCCGGATGGCCGGTCGAGAAGCCGCGAGCCACGATGTTCGTGTGGGCGCCGATTCCCGAGGCGTTTCGTCACATGGGTTCGATCGCGTTCGCCAAATTTCTATTGGCGGAGGCGAAAGTCGCGGTGTCGCCCGGCGTTGGGTTTGGCGCCGACGGCGATGGCTTCGTTCGGTTTGCGCTGATCGAGAATGAACACCGCACGCGTCAGGCTGTACGCGGAATCCGTCACGCCCTTGCGAGCGCCGGCGCAGGCGCCCCGGTGCGCCGCGCCGCGAGCGTATCCTGAACGGCCGCGATTTCCACGGCGGTCAAAGTTTGAAACCGATTCGCATAGCCCTGCTCGGATGCGGCACTGTCGGCGGCGGCGTGGTCAAGCT
>JBAPSR010000364.1:0-5076 GCA_049281755.1 Binataceae bacterium (SeqCode) | reverse complement strand
GTCCTCTTGCGCGCACCGCTGCGAGCGCCGAATCGGCGGCCTCGCGAGCGCGGCGATGCTCTTCGAAACGGGCGGAGAGCTCGCGATGCTCGTCCTCAGCGCGGCCGAGTTCGCGTTCCGCGCTTTCGCGAGCGGCAAGATCGGCAGCACGTACAGCGGCGCCGGAGTCGTCTGCGCTTCCGCCGACGATCATGCGGCCCGGGCTGAGGACATCGCCATCGCGGGTCACGAACAAAGTTCCGTGGCCGTTCAGATTCGATGCGGCGAGCGCGGAATTAAGATCGTCGGCAAGCATCACGTGCACGAGCATCGCCTCGGCGACGTGGCGATAGCGCGGCTCGATCTCGAGCATATCGACCAGACGGCCAGCGAGACCGGGCGCGTCGATCGCGGGATGCGAGCTTACGGGAGCGTCGGGTTCCTGCACGAAGCTTAAGCGGCCCGCGCGGGTTTCCTTCAAGATTTCAATTGCGCGCAGCGCGAATGCGGGCGACTCGGCGACGATCGCTTCGAGTTCGTTGCCCAGCACGGCGTGCAGCGCGGGTACGACCTCGGCGGGCGCGTGCAGGACGTCGCGCAGCCACGCAGGAGCAGTCTTCGGGCGATCGCCGTTCATCGATTCGAGGACGGTGTTCAGGCGGCGGCCCGCATCAGCGATCGCGGCTTCGGGCGCGGTGCGCGCCGAGAGCGAGGATCGCAGAGCAGCGACGCGCTGGCGCAGATGCTCGAGCGCGGCGCGGGTTTCGATTTCGCGTTCCTTGGCGTCGCGCTGCCCACTCTCGAGCGTGGTGATTTCGGCGCGGACGCGTTCGATATCGTGCTCTGCTTCAGCCAGCGCCGCGAGCACCGACGCGTTCTGCTCGGCCATCGCGGGTGCGGCGGCGGAGTATGCGGCCAGGTGCTCGTTGAGTTCCGCGCGCTCGCCGGCCAGATCGCCCAGACGTCCGCGGATCACCGCAGCCTCGCGAATCGTCTCGGACAATTCGTCTTTCAGATCTTCGGCGCGATGCTCGCCGTCCTTGAGCTCGCGCTGCGCGGCTTCAAGGCGGCGGGTCAGATCGGCGAGCGCATGCTCTCCGGTCGATTCTCCCGCGGCGGTCTCGCGCGCGAGGCGCGCGGCGGCGCAGGCGTAGGCGGCGCGAGCGAGTGTCGCGCGATTTTCAAGTTCAGCAAGACGCTCGGCGAGCGCAGGCTGCATCTCGGCGATCGATTCGAGCCGCCGGTTAAGAAAATCCCGCGTGCGCTCGCGTTCAGCAGCACCCGCGTGGAGATTTTGCAGCTCGCGTTCCGCGGCCGACAGCCCGGCGCGCGCGGCTTGCGCGGCGGTCTGCGCGCCTTCGGTTTCGCTTTGCAGCGCGGCGGACTCTGTACGCGCCATCTCACCCGACGCAGCGAGTTCATGGGCGAGCGCGCTCTCATGCGTGACCGCATCGCGATGCTCGATCAGGCGGCGCGCGGCGGACAGCCGCTCGAGCTCGGACAGCTCGGCGCGGATGAGCTTGTATTGCTCCGCCTTCTTGGCTTGCCGGCGTGCGTAGTTCAGCTGCCGTTCAATTTCGCTGAGCACGTCATTCAGACGCGAGAGATTTTCCCTGACCCGCTCGAGCTTGCGCTCCGACAGCTCGCGCCGTCCCTTGAACAGCGACAGCCCGGCGGCCTCTTCGATCATCGCGCGCAGCTCATGCGGCTTGGCCTGGATGATCTCCTCGATCTTGCCCTGCTCGATCAGCGAGTAGCCGCGGCTGTGAATCTGCGCGGCCATGAAGAACTCGGTGATGTCCTTCAAACGGCACGATATTTTGTTGAGCAAATATTCCGAATCGCCGGAGCGATAGACGCGGCGCGTGACGGCAACCTCGCTCAGCGCGGAGTATGGCTCGGGTAGCAGGCTGCCTTCTTCGGCCTCGAGAATCAGCGATACCTCGGCCATCCCGGCCGCGGGATTTTGATCGTTGCCTACGTAGATGAGATCTTCGGTGCTCTTGCCGCGCAGCCGCGTCGGCGCCTGCTCGCCGAGCACCCACCGAATCGCGTCAACCACGTTCGATTTGCCGCATCCGTTGGGTCCGACTACGGCAGTCATCCCCGACGCGAAACTAATCGACGTGGAATCGAAAAAGGATTTGAAGCCTATTAAGTCAAGGCTCTTAAGACGCATACTGCCGACGCCTCCACCACACCACCACCATTGGGTTTGCTTATCCCAGACCCACAGCCTGGGATCAAGTGTACGCCCCAACCCGCAGTGTTGATAACCTCGGACAGCCCGAGAACTAGTGGTTTTCGGGCGTGGCTGACCCGACGGTCAGTCCTGGATCAGCTCGGTGTTCCAATAGGCGCTATCGACCTGCGACAAGAACGGCATCCATTCTCGATAGCGCCTGAGCGAAAACATCTCGGCGCTGAACGGCGTCCATTCGGGACGGCGCGGTCTGCGGACTAGAACCATCGCGGCTTCTTCCGGAGTGCGTCCGCCCTTTCTGCGATTGCAGTGATGACAGGAGCAGACGATGTTCTCCCAGGTCGAGGTGCCGCCGCGCGACCGCGGCATCACGTGGTCGAGATTGAGCTCGGTGCGCGGCAGGCGTCGGCCGCAGTACTGGCAGGTGTTGCTGTCGCGGGCGAAGATGTTGAAGCGCGAAAAACGCACGTGGCGCTTGGGGATACGCTCGTATGCGGTCAGCAGAAGCACGCGCGGTACGCGGATAAATCCGCCGACGACGCCAAGGCGCTCGTGATGCACGTCGATCGCGAGGTCGCGCCACGAATCGAAATCGAAGGTGCGGTACTGGTCGTCAACCACCCGGGCGACGCCCTGGTAGAGCAGCGCAAAGGCGCGCTTTACCGAGGTCACATGAACCGGCAGGTACGAGCGGTTCAGCACCAGCACTTTGGTGTTAAGAACGCTGGTGCCAGACAGAGGTACCGCTAATGTCTGTGCGGCGGAGGACATTATAACTCTCGTACTGGCGCGGGGATGCGCTGTCAAGTCCAAGGGTGTGAAAAGCCCGTAAAATCAGGCTAATCGGAGCTTGCCTTGCGCGCGATAAGGCTGCTCCGTATGATTCGCGAGGAGGCGCGGGCGGAAGGAGGATGCGAGATCAGGCGGGCGCGCCAGCCCTATCCAAGTCAGGCAAAAGCCATCCCCGCACGCGATCCCAATTTGCGGTACCCTGATTTGAATGATCCGCATCGCGCGGGGTAGAACCAAGCTCAAGTGAAACGTGAAATCGTAATCAACGCTTCCGCACTCGAAGTGCGCGTGGCGCTATTGGAAGACAATTCGCTGGCCGAGTTTTTTCTCGAGCGCACGGCGCATCGCGGATTGGCCGGCAATATCTACAAAGGCAAAGTGACCCGCGTGCTGCCCGGGATGCAGGCGGCGTTCGTCGATATCGGACTGGAAAAAGCAGGCTTCCTGCACGTCTCGGATTTCCACGGCGGAGCCGACGCATTCACCACGATGGCGGAGGTTATCGGCGAGGAAGACGTTGAGACCGACGAAATCTCCGCGCAAAACGGCGAGCACGCCCGTGAACAAGACCTTGAGCGGCAGGACTCCGACGATCGGCAATCCGTCGGCGAGGGCGAAGATCCAGGCGCCGATCAGGATCCCGCTTCCGGTTCTGCTGAAGGCGGCGGACAGGCTCGCGGACGGCGCGGACGCCGCGGCGGACGGCGTCATCAGCGCAGCGAGCCGCAACGGAGCCGACTTCCAATCGAGCAGCAGCTTCATCGCGGACAGGAGATTATCGTCCAGATCGCGAAGGAGCCGATGGGGACCAAGGGTGCGCGGCTGACGTCCTCGATCTCGCTGCCCGGGCGCTACCTGGTTTACACGCCGACCAGCAATCATCTGGGAGTCTCGCGCCGGATCGCGAGCGCCGAGGAACGCGCGCGATTGCGTGAGGCGGTCAGCGAGGTGCGACCCAAGCAGGGCGGCTTTATCGTTCGCACCGCGTGCGAGGGCTTAAGCCGCCGCGACATCCAGCGCGACATCGCGTTTCTGACCAAGACCTGGAACTCGATTCTCAAACGCAGCGAGTCGAGCGGACCAGCCGCGATGCTCTACAGCGATCTGGACGTGGCGCTGCGCACCGTGCGCGATTTGTTTTCGAGCGAGGTCGAGCGGCTCTGGTGCGACGACGCGAACACCTACAGCCGCATCGTGCAGTTCATCCAGACCTACATGCCGCGGCTGCGCGCGCGCGCGATGTTGCATCAGGGGCAGGAGCCGATTTTCGACAAGTTCAATATCGAGCCGCAAATCGAGCGCGCGCTCGACCGCAAGGTATGGCTGAAGTCGGGCGGCTACCTGGTGTTCGATCAGGCCGAGGCGCTGACCGCGATCGACGTCAACACGGGGCGCTTCGTCGGCAAGCATAATCAGGATGACACCGTCCTGAAGACCAACCTGGAAGCGGCCGACGAGGTTGTGAAGCAACTGCGGCTGCGCAATATCGGCGGCATAATCATCGTCGATTTTATCGACATGTCGCGCGAGCCCGATCGCAAAAAAGTCAGCGAGGCGCTGGCGGCGGCGCTGCGCCGCGACAAAGCGCGCACCTCGGCGCTGAAAATCTCAGAGCTCGGCTTGGTTCAGATGACTCGCAAGCGCACCCGCGACAGCCTGGAGGCGCTGCTAACCGAGCAATGCTCGCGATGCCAGGGGCGGCGCGTGGTCAAGTCGGTGCCGACGCTGGCGGCCGAAGTGCTGCGCGGGATTTATCGCGAGACGATAAGACGCACTCACACCGACATGATAATCGTGAGGATCAATCCCGAGGTCGCGCGCTATCTGTACGACGCGGGCGCAAAAGACCTCGAGACGCTCGAGCACAAGCTCGACTCGAAGATCGTCTTGCGCTCAAAAGAAGGCCTCGACCCCTCCACCTTCGAGCTCGCACAGGCTCCCGCCGCGGCGTAGCCAGGTAATCGATTACTCGCTTGCGGTCGCGGCGACGATTTGGGCCGCGTCGCGTATTTGGCCGTAGTGGATTTTGCCGAGGTCGAAGTCTTCGAGTGCTTTGATCAGGCTGGCTAGCGCGGCTTTGCAGGTTGGTAGATTCTTGCGGG
>JBAPSR010000363.1:0-29674 GCA_049281755.1 Binataceae bacterium (SeqCode) | reverse complement strand
GGGCAGCGGTCGGGCAGGGCGACCGCGCCTCCGTCGGGGCCGCGCCACAACACCAAATCCCGGCCGAGGCGCCTTATGCCTACAGGACGGCGCGCGCCGAGCCGCGAGCTTTCGTAAATCGGATACCACTGGTTTGGAATCATCGATTTACCTCTTTCGCGCGGCGCCGCGAGCCGTACCGATGATGCCGTTGCAGGCAATCTCGATCCCGCGATGAATTTCCTCGCGCGCCATCGCCGCCGTGACCGCTTCGCTCAACATCCACGCGTTGATCCACGTGAGCGCGATCGCGTAGACCACCGTTGCCGCGCGCATCGCGTCGAGTCCCGACGCGATCGCTCCGCGCGCTTTGAGTTTCTCGATCAGTTCCGCCAGAACCGCGACCAGCCGCACGTCCAGCTCGAACAGGCGTTGCCCGATTCGCGCCGGCTCCGCGATCGCTGCCGCCAGCAACTCGCGCCATAAGCCGCGGTCGTCGCTCATGAAGCCGTCGAACCAGAGGTCGATCATCGCGATAATCGCGGCGATCGGTTTGGCGGGCGGGGAAGCGAGGACCGTGCGGGCGCTTGCGACCATTTCTTCGGTCTCGCGCCGCACGATCGCGAGCAGGAGGTCGGGTTTCGAGGAGAAGTAGTTGTAGATCGTGCCGACCGCCAGCCCCGCCTTTGCCGCCACATCTTCCATCGCGGTCGCGGAGTATCCGCCGCGCACGAACAAGCTTGTCGCCGCGCGAACGATCCGCCGTTCCCGCGCGAGCTTCTGCCGCTCCCGCAATCCGCGCGGCCGCAACGTCAAATATGAAGCCATTCAGGTTTTATTAACCCATCACCGCGTCCCTCAGTCAAGAAATCTGAATCCATTCAGGTTTGTGCGGGTTGGCGGGCGCGCAGAGCTGCGCCACTCTCGCGCATCATTGCTTGATCCTCGCCTTGCCGCTGATCCCTCGCTTTGCCGACGGTGCCTAACGATCGTTCGGGTTTTTGCCAGATTTGTTCATGGCTGAACTGTTCAGCCTTATCCGCCCGCGCCGTCCGTGCGACAATTGCCGCGATAGACCGGGCGGGTGACAAAACATCCGCCACGGTGCTCGGCACGGCCGGCAATTTCCGCCGTGACCCGAATGAGGAAAGGTGCTTCCCGATCCGATGCGTACCCTTTTGCGCCAGTCCCGGAAGGTCCGACAAAAAGTGAAAGCGAACTCACTTCTTTTCGCAAAAACCCCTGTGTTTGCTGAATAATTTTTTGACGAGTCAACAAAAAGCCGGGAGCGAACCCACCGCATTTTTTGCGATCTCAGCGATCCCGATCGCCCATGAATCATTCCCCGACAAATTTTTCTTGGTGCCGTCGTGTCTTAGTGGCCGCCTGGTGCCTTGGTGTTTCAAGTCTTCCTCTTCATCCTCGATTGCCGCCGCAGCCGCGCGCGTTTATCATTGCCGCATGCCGCACAATCAAGTGATGTTCATTCGCGGACCGCATGAACCAATCGCGATCGACCACGCTGAGGGCGCGTGGCTCTACACCACCGACGGCCGCAAGATCCTCGACGGCGGCGCCGGCGCCGTGGTCGTGAACATCGGTCAGGGACGCGAGGAGATCGCCGAGATCGCACGGCGCACGATCGCCAAGCTCGATTACATCGTGCCGGTCTGGACCTCGCCCGAACGCGAGGCGCTGGTCGCGCGGCTCACGCGATGGACTCCGCCGGGGATGGATCGCTTCTACTTCACCAGCGGCGGTTCCGAGGCGGTCGAGGCCGCGCTGAAATTCGCGATCCTCTTGAACAAGGTGCGTGGCAAAACGTCGAAGAAAACGATCATCGGCCGCCAGTTCTCCTATCACGGCAACACCCTCGCCGCGCTTTCGGTTGGCGGCAGCGGACGCCGCGCTGACTACGAACACGTGCTTATAGACTGGCCGAAAATTCCGCCCTCGTATTGCTACCGATGCCCGTGGGGGAAAACCTATCCCTCCTGCGATCTCGAATGCGCATCCGCGCTCGAGAAAACTATCCTCGAGCATGGCGCCGACTCGATCGCCGCGTTTATCGCCGAGCCGATGATGGGCTCGTCGGGCGGCGTGGTTCCTCCGGTCAAGGAATACTGGCCCAAGCTGCGCGAGATCTGCGACAAGTACGACGTCCTGCTGATCGCCGACGAAGTGATGACCGGCTTCGGGCGCACTGGCCGTCGCTTCGCGGTCGAGCATTGGGGTGTCACGCCCGATATCCTCGTGGGCGGCAAAGGTCTCACCGGCGGCTACATGCCGATGGGGATGATTGCGGTGCGCGGCGAGCTGGTCGAAGAAATCGAGCACGCGAAGGCCGACTTCATGTTCTACACCTACAGCTCGCATCCGCTCGCGTGCGCGATCGCCGAGGGAGTGCTGGCGATCATGGAGCGAGAGCATCTGGTCGAACGCTCGGCCGAGATGGGCGCGCGGCTTGGCGCGGAGCTGCGCGAGGAGCTGTCGGGGCATCCGATGGTCGGCGATATCCGCGGCAGCGGACTCTTCTGGGGCGTCGAGCTGGTGCATGACAAGGCCACGCGCACGCCATTCGCGCCCGACAAGAAGCTCACCAATCGGCTGCTCGGAGCGGCGATTCGGCGCGGGCTGTTTTTCTATCCTGCCTCCGGAATGGCGGGGAAGGCGGGCGGAGATGCGATGATGCTGACGCCGCCGTTTGTTATCAACGAAGAAGAAATCGAGTTTCTGGTGCGCACCGCGCGGGACGCGCTCGAAGAATTGAGGCCGCAGCTTTGATCGGCGCGCCGCGAATTCCGTCGAGGGAGAACTTACCGAATGGCCGATAGCATCATCGGGCCCACCTCTCACTACTTTTACTCGCAGCGCCTAAAGCTGCATTACGTCGACTGGGGTAATGCCGACAAACCGCTGATGGTCCTGGTCCACGGCGGACGCGACCATTGCCGCAACTGGGATTGGGTCGCGCTCGATCTGCGCAGCCGCTATCACGTGATCGCTCCCGATCTGCGCGGCCACGGCGATTCGGATTGGGCGATCGGCGGCAGCTACTCGATGATCGATTACGTGCTCGATCTCGCGCAGCTCATGCAGGCGGTCTCAACCGAGCCGGCCACCCTTATCGGCCATTCGCTCGGCGGCAATATCGTGCTGCAATATGCCGGCGTGTTTCATCGCGAGGTCAAGCAGGTGGTGTCGATTGAAGGGATGGGACCGCCGCCGGGAATGATCCGGGAGACTCCGGCCTACGAGCGGATGAAAAACTGGATCGCGCAGATGCGCGATCTGTCCAATCGCCAGGTCCGCGAGTACCCGAATATCGCAGAGGCGCTCAGCCGGATGCGCGCGGCAAATCCTCATTTGAGCGAAGAGCAGGCGCGCCATCTTACGATCTGGGGCGTGCGCCGCAACGAGAATGGCACCTATTCGTGGAAGTTCGACAACTACGTCCACGCCACGTCGCCGTACATGTTCAACACCCGCGACGCGCGGCAAATCTGGGAGCGCATCACCTGCCCGACCTTCCTGATTCGCGGCTCCGAATCGTGGGCCGGCGATTGGGTCAAAGACGGCCGCTTTGCCGCGTTCAAGAATGCGCAGACAGTCACGGTCGAGAAGGCGGGGCACTGGGTGCATCACGATCAGCTCGGAGAATTTCTGAACCATGTGCATCGCTTTCTTGAGCTATGATCCCGACGTAAGCCGCGGCCGCCGCGCGCGGCTGGCTTGCAACTCATGATGAGTGCGGCATCGTGAAGTCGCCGGATCTCGGGCTGCGCAGCGACCAGTTCGAGTACGTTCAACTGATCCTGCTCGCGGTCGCGGTCGGAGTTCTCGGCGCGCTCGGAAATCTCGGCTTTCGCGAGCTGATCGCGTTCTTCTCCTGGCTGTTTCGCGGTCTCGAATGGAATCTGCTCGGGATCAATCGCGGCGGGATGTTCCGCGCGTTGACGCCGATCATTCTGCTCTCCGGCGGCGTGGTGATCCTCGTACTCGATCGCTTTTTTCCCGGCGACATTCTTGGCTACGGATTCCCGGAGTTTCTCGAGCAGGTCAACCTGGGCAACGCGCGGATCAAGCGCCGATGGATTGTGCTTAAGGCGTTGGGCGCGGCGCTCTCGCTCGGCTCGGGCGCGTCGGTCGGACGCGAAGGACCGATCGCGCAAATCGGCGGCGCGATCGGCTCGGCCGTCGCGCAGTTGCGCAAACTCACTTCTGATCGCGCCAAGGTGCTGGTCGCGGCCGGCGCGGGCGCCGGAATCGCAACCACCTTCAACGCTCCGATTGGCGGCCTGATGTTCGCGCTCGAGATTGTTCTCCTGGGCCAGACCGAGACCGCGAATCTCGCGCTGCTCATCATCTCGACCTTCAGCGCGGTGGTGACCTCGCGCGCGATCCTCGGCAACGCCTCGGTTTTCCAGGTGCCCCAGTTCGATCTCAAGAGTTATTGGGAAATGTTGACGTACGCACTGATGGGCATCGCGCTGGGCGCTCTAGGCGCGAGCTATATTCGGGTCTTCAACGCCACCGGCGCCTACTTCCGGCGGATGGGGATTGCGGCGTGGCAGAAGCTCGGCATCGGACTTTCGATTGTCGGCGTGATCGCGGTTTTTCTGCCCGCAAATCTCTCCGACGGATATCCCATCATCAACCGCGCGATGGCGGGCGAGTTCGGCCTTGCGATGCTGCTGGCGCTGTGCGCGGCGAAATATGTCGCCTCGTGTTTGTCGCTCGGCTCGGGCGCGCCCGGCGGAGTTTTCGGACCAATCTTTTTCATCGGCACGATGGCGGGCGGAGCGTTCCAGCGAGTCTCGGTGCTGTTCATCCCGCATCTGACCGGCGCGCGCGGATCGTACGCGCTGGTTGGCCTGGGTGCCTTTCTGGCCGGCACCACGCACGCGCCGTTGACGGCGCTGTTTCTGCTCTTCGAGATGACGGGAGATTTCACGGTCGCGCTGCCCGCGATGATCGCCGCGGTTACCGCGCTGGTGGTCTCGCGCGCGATCGAGTCAGAATCGATCGATACCTATCGCCTCGCCCGCGAAGGCAAGACGCTGCAGATCTCGCAGGAGCGGCTCGCGCTCACGCAGATATCGGTCAGCGCCGTGATGACCAAGGACGTCACCGTGGTTAGCGCGAACACGCGCCTGAACGATGTGCTGCATATCGCGGGACAGACGTCGCAGTCCACGCTTCCGGTCGTCGGGTCCGACGGCGAGCTGGTCGGATTAATCGTGACCCGCGACCTGCTGGCCCTTTTGGGCGGCGGCGCAGAGCTCGGTCCGCTGGTCAATGCGTTCGATATCGCGCAGGTGAATTGTCCACATCTCACCGCCGATCAGAACCTGGATTTTGCGAGCCAGTTGATGGAGCAGGAGCGGCTCGACGAGATTCCTGTCGTCGAAAAACGCAGCGGCGGACGCTTCCTCGGCCTGGTGACGCGCCAGCATATCGCGCAGGCGCTCAATCGGGTTTCGGTTTCGCTCTCGGCCCTGGCGACGCGCGATCAGAATATCTACTGGGCCACCGGCTATCGAGTGACGCGGCTCGAGGTTCCTGCCGCCGCCGACGGCACTACCGTCCGCGCTCTCGATGCTCGCGCGCGTTTCGATGTCACGCTGCTAGCGTTGCAGAACAGCGATGATCCCGACGCGGGGTTCGTGCCGATTGCGCCGGATCGCCGGCTCAAGACTGGCGACCTAATCGTTGCAGCGGGACGACCTGCGGATATCCGGCGTTTCGAGCGCGAACTTGCGCTGCGCGCCTCTACGGCCGCTCAGCCCGCGTCGGCAGCCGAAAAGACGTAGGGCCGCGCGCGTCCGGCGCGAAGCTCGGCGCACAGCTCCGCGACGTTTTTGACCTCGCGTTCGAGCTCGGTCGCGCAGGTGAGAAACCATTTCGCGGTCGAGAAGTGCGCGTCGCTGCCGCCGACCGCCGTCAATCCGAGCTTGAGCGCGGTGTCTCGGGCACGCTCGTTTTCCACGTTCGAGTTCTGGCCGTTTAGCACCTCGATCGCGCCGATCGCCGCGCCGTGGCGCGCGACCAGCGCGTCCAGACGCGCGCCGAATCCAGACTCGCGGAACGGATGCGCCGGAATCGCAACGCCGCCTTCGTGATGAATCACATCGATCAAATGCTCGCTGCGGAGCATCCGCGAGGTCAGGTCGAATCGGCGCGTCACCTCGTGATTGACGCCGTAAAGTAGCAGATGGCCGAGATCGGTATCGGCCTCGATTCCCTTGAACACAGCGATCCCGAAACGCTCCGAGAGTTCGGCGTATTCGCGATCGACGTCAGGGTCGGCCGGGAACAAGCGATGCTCAGTGAAGCAAATCGCACCAAGCCCCGCGCCGCTCGCCTGGGCGAACTCGAGGTATTGCTCCGCGCTGACCCGCGAATCCGCGGAGAGTTTGGTATGCACATGAAGATCAACGATCATGCTATCTCCGAATGAGGTTGTCTGTGTCTCGCAAACCGTTCGTTGGTGTCATCCTGAGCCGTAGGCGAAGGATCTACGCGAAACGATTAGTGCAACCAACTCTGGATTTCCGCACTAATCGCTTCGCGGAGATCCTTCACTGCGTTCAGGATGACGGACAAAAATTATCCGGATCATATTTTCGAGCGCACCCGACGGTGCTATGGCCATTGCTCATGGCATGTTGAAGGCGTCGCGGGTTTGCAGATGATCGACCACTGAAACAATTCCGGTGACGCGCAGCACGGTCCATCGGATATTCGCGCGGTCCCATTCAGTCGGCACCGTTCCCCAAAGGATCAGCGTGTCTTCCTCGAGCTTGAACTGCACCCCCTTGTATCCCTCGGCGTCGAGCTCGCGCCGGAGCAACTGCAATTGCTCGGGCGTCGCTCCGCCGTCCAGATCGGGCATCGGCATCGGACTGACGTCGGGCGCAGGCTGCTGCGCGGGTTGCACCGCAAGATGCGCGATCACGGTGATCAGGATAAACGCGCCGCCGAACAGCGCCGCCAGCGTAAGCAGATAGAAGCGCGAGCCGCGCGCGAGCATGTCGCCTCGCCGCGACGCTCCCGGCATCGGAGCGCGACCCGGAAAATCTCCGAGCTCGGCAGTCCGGGCCTGCGCGGCTTCCTGCGCATATGCGGGATCGTTGCTGAGCGGCGCCGCGCAGAATGAGCAGTAGCGCGAGTCGCCGGGGATCTGCCGGCCGCATCGCGGACAAGCGATCGTCGCGAGATCGGAAAGCACGGTCGGCGCCGAAGGCGACGCTGCCGCACCCGAGCGTCCGAGCGGCAGCCGCATCTGCGGGCGCGCTTCATTCAGCGTGGTCGGCGCCGGAGCGGGCTGCGGCGCGGTCACGACGCGCGGCTCGATCGGCGCTCCCGATTTGATCGCGATGAGCCGGGTCTTGAATTCGCCGACATCCTGCGGACGCAATGCCACGTCGTAGTTGAGCGTCTGATCGACCAGGTCGGCCAGCGCGGCGTTAACTCCCGGCGCTGCGCTGCGCAAGGGCGGAAAGCTGAATGGCGGCTCCGCGGCGGGATCGCGCCCGGAGATCGCATGATGCATCGTCGCCGCCAGCGCATAGAGGTCGGAGCGGAACTCGACTCGCCCGCGATACTGTTCCGGCGGCGCGTAGCCTTGCGTCCCGATCATCGTGGCGTTCTGCATCGGCAGGAAGTGCCGCGCGATTCCGAAGTCGATCAGCTTGACCTGTCGGTTCGCCGTCAGCATCACGTTCGACGGCTTCAAGTCGCGATAGATCACCGGCGGCGAGAGATTGTGCAGATACCCGAGCGTGTCGCAGATCTGAAGCGCGATATCGATAACCTCGCCCTCAGGAAGCTTGCCGTCGGCGTCGCGCAGCCGGTCCTCGAGGGTTTGCCCCTCGATATATTCCATCACCAGGTAGTGGCGATTCTCTTCGCTGAAGCGATCGAACACGCGCGGGATATGCTCGTTGCTGAGCGTCGCGAGCATGTCGGCCTCGCGCTGAAACGCCGCGACGGCATCTTGCTGCTTCTCGGGGCTGGTGAAGGTATCGACCATCTCGGCCAGCGCGCACGGACGCGAGGCCAGGCGCAAATCCTCGGCCAGGTAGACCATCTTCATCCCGCCGCCGCCGAGCGGACGAATCGCGCGGTAGCGTCCGCCGACGATAGTGTTGGCCGCGATCATTTCAGTAGCGCCATGTGTCGGATGGAGCCGCGATGTCGGGCAGGCCGCGCCCGCGCCGGCGCGCGCGTGAGGCGGCGATACGCTGGTGACGCGGAGTGCCATGGATCGCCGCATTCAGAGCGCAGACAAAGTGCAGGATCGGACCGACCGGTGAAAGAATGTACGCGAGCATCACGGCACAGAACCAGACCACGCCGCGTATCACGCGGCCTTTGTAGATCTGCCCCAATCCCGGAATCACGCTCAGCACGAACGCCACGATTGGCTTAAAGTCCGGCTCGCGCGCGAAGACCTGGGTTGCCAAGACCGGCGCGCCGCAGTCTTTGCAGAACTTCGCCTCGGCAACCACGATCGGCTGGCCGCATCGCGCGCAGAAACGCGGCTGGTCGAATTGCGGATCAGGCACGGAAGGTAAACGGTGCCTGCCCGAGCCGGAACGAATCGCCGTCGGCAAGAGGCGCCTGCGTGATTCGCCGGTCTGCAACAAAGGTTCCATTCTGGCTGTTCAGATCTCTGAGTTCGAATCCGCCGCCCGAACTCACCACACTCGCGTGATGGCGTGAGACCGACGAATGATTCACCACGATATCGTTATCCAGCGCGCGGCCAAGGCTGGTCGCTCCGTCGGCGCGCAGGGAATGGCGCTGGCCGGAAGAATCTTCCAGGGTGGGTTCGCTCATCTGGGAGACTGGCGCGGCGACATGCGACTCGACGTGAACCGCGGCCGCGACCGGAGCGTGCGCGGGTGAGCCAGAGGCGACCGAGCCTTGCCGCAGATGGAACATCAGCTCGTAGCCGCCGATTCGGATGTTATCGCCGTCGTGCAGGTCGGCGCTCTCGACCCTTTGTCCGTTGACGAAAGTCCCGTCCTGGATCGCGAGGCCCTTGAGGACGAAGTCTGCGCCGCGCCGTTCAATCACCGCGTGGCGCTGCTGTACCGCGGGATCGCCGAACAGCCCGATCGGGTTTTCCTCGGCGCGGCCGATCGTGGCGCGCGAGCCCTCGACCCTGAACTGGCGTCCGCGCAGCCGTCCCTGTTCCACCGTTAGCCACGCAACCTTGGTCAGCTCCTGCACCAGTCCGATAAACAAGCCGATGAAAAATCCGATCAGGCTCAGCCCGATGAGCCGCGACCACAGGCCGCCGCCGGTCATCTGGTTTATCGGATCGAACAAAATCCCGCCGGCGAATCCACCGACGAATCCGCCGATCGCGCCCTTGGGGATATTCGGTATCGAAAGCGACGCTAGGCCCACGCCCGCGCCCAGAATCGTGCCCATGATCACCCAGCTCAGCACGCGCCCCAGGAACAGAAAGAAGTCCGAACCCGGATGCCCGAGACTCCAGCCGCCGAAACTCAAGAGCGCGCTGAAAATGTAGTTCGAGAAATAGTCCGCTGGCAGTGCGAGCAGCAGGCAGACCACGAATCCGCGGATGAGATTGTTGCGGGTGGACGGATTCCATTCGATTTGCTGGCTGCCGACCGCAAGGATGAATCCGCCGATCAATCCCGACAGCAGAGCCATCGCGACGTAAGACATCGCAGCGTCGAAACTCGAGATCTGCTCGGTCAGACTATGCCCGTGACTCGCCAGCTCGACCGGGAGCCATCCGAGCCCCCCGCCGAGCAGGCCCGCGAGCGCCTTGTTGAAAAGGTCGCGGCGATTTATGGAGCTGTTCATTGCGGGCCGATCCTCGCGCTCATCGCAATTCTCACAAAGCAATCCTCACAAAACCAGCACGCCCAACATACGCTTCACCGCCATTTATAATAACCCGCCGCACCGACGCGTAAAATCCGCGCCGTCCACCGCCGTGCAGTCTTCCTCCTGCGTCTGGTTGCAGACTCGGACCGGCGCGCGGCATGATCGTGCCGGATGCATCACCCGTCATCGGAGTATCAATGGCAGAGAAGACGCTTGTCCCGGAAGCATTCGGACCTTTGCAGGGGGTCAGAATCGTCTCGACCGGCACGCTGATTGCGCAACCGTTTGCCGCCGAACTCGCCGCAGAGATGGGCGCCGAGGTAATCCAGATCGAGCGCCCGGGCGCCGGCGATGTCGGATGGCGCAATATCGGGATTCGGCTCGCGACGCGCGATGGCACACCCGCGGTCGCGACCAGTTGGGTGCAGGAGCGGCGCAACGTCTTTTGCATCACGCTCGATCTGTCCAAGCCGCGCGGGCGCGAGGTCTTTCTCAAGCTCGCCGCGCGCGCCGACATCTGGATGGAAAGCTCGAAGCCCGGCACCTATCCGAAGTGGAACCTCGACGACGCCACCGTCTGGAACTTGAATCCGAAACTCGTCATCACTCACGTGAGCGGCTTCGGCCAGACCGGCGATCCTGACTACGTCACGCGCGCCTCGTACGACATCGTCGGGCAGGCCGTGGCCGGGATGATGTATCAGACGGGCTATCCCGATCCCACGCCGCCCACACGCGCCGCGCCGTGGACGGGCGACTATATCACCGCGTTGTTCACGCTGTGGTCGTCGCTGGCGGGCCTCACCTACGCGCGCTCGACGGGCAAAGGCCAGGCGATCGACGTCGCGCAGTACGAGGCGATTCACAAAACGATGGGCGGCACGATGCTCGAGTATTTTCAGCAAGGCGTCGTGCGCGAACGCTCGGGCAATCGCGCACAGGGCTTTCAGCCACTGGATAGTTTTCAGGCGAGCGACGGATGGATCGTGCTGGGCGCGCTCGGCGAAGTTTACGATCGTATCGTGCACGTGATCGGTCTGGATCCGGCGGATCCGAAATGGCAAAGCGCGCGCGTGAATCTCGAATCGATCGAAGGAATCGAGTTCGATGCGCTCCTGCGCGGATGGGTCAGCGAGCGCACGGTCGCGCAGGTGGTGCACGCGATGGCGCAGGGCAAGGTTCCGTGCTCGCCGATTATGTCGAGCAAGGACGCGGCCGAAGATCCGCAGTATCGCGCGCGCGAGGTGCACATCGAGTGGGAAGATCCGCACGTCGGTAAGGTGAAGGGCATCGGCATCGCGCCGAAGTTCTCGCTCACGCCCGGAAAGATCGTGCGCGGCTCAGTCACCGTCGGCGCCGACAACGCGCGCATCTACGGCGATCTTCTGGGGATGGCATCGGCGGAGATCGAAGCACTGAAGCGCGACAAAGTGATCTGATCTCGGCGGACGACGATGCAAAAGTCCGCGGCGGCTCACGAAACGCCCACTTCAACGCGAAGCTCTCCCCGAGCAGCAGCTTAGTGCGCGACCTTGCCGATGAAGGTTTCCACCGCGCGTCCAAACTCACGCTCGTCGGCGTAGCGGCCGAGATCGAGGATGAAATAGCTCGCGCCGGCTTCGCGCTCGGCGTCGAGCTTGGCGCGGGCGGCGGCGATATCGTCGAGCTTCATGCCGCGGCGCACGATGATCTCCGGCTCGGGGCGTCCGGCGGCGCGCATCTTCGCTTTTAGATCTTCAACCAACGGTTTAAGTTCTGCCGCGCGCTGCATCGGATGCCATCCGTCGCCGAATTCGAGCACCCGCCTAATTGCGTTCGCGCCTCCGCCGCCGATCCAGATTGGCGGACGGGCAGGGCGCGGCTCGAACACGAACGCCGGATAGTTCACCAGGTCTCCTCGAAACGGCGCTGGCTCGGAACTGTCGAACAGTTGCCGCAGTACGCGCAGGGTCTCGGTCGTGAGCGCGCCGCGGTTTTTCATATTGACACCCAGCGCCTCGAACTCGGGCTTCATCCATCCGACGCCCACGCCGAGAATCATCCGCCCGCCTGACAATTCCTGGATGGTCGCGACCTGCTTGGCGGTCAGCACCGCGGGCCGGTACGGCAGGACCAGTACTGACACCCCAAGCCGGATGCGCTGGGTCGCGCCGGCAAGCCACGCGAGCGTCGCCAGCACGTCAAGGTAGCGGCCGCCGGAGCCTTCGGTTTGATCGGGCGGGATGCATAAATGATCAGAGACGAAAATCGCATCGAAGCCCGCCTGCTCGGCGGCCTTGGCGCAAGCCAAAATCGTCGCGCGCGAAGATTGCGGCCCCATGTTGCGAATCGCGATTGCGTATTTCATTTGCCACCTCGCCGCGAGCTGGTTTCGCGTCGGTCGCAAGACTGGCAAGCATCGCGAGGGCGCGTCAAACTGCATCACGCGGGAGGACGATCGTTTGGGGAGACCATCGACCAAGGAGCGCAGACCCTACAACAGCGAGGCGATCGCGGACGTGGCGGTGCGGGTGTTTCTGGAGCGCGGCTACGACGGCGCATCGCTCGACGACGTGGCGCGCGCGGCTGGAATAACCAAGGCCAGCATCTACTACCATGTCCGCAGCAAGGAAGATTTGCTCGCGCGCGGCGTTGGACGCGCCTTCGACGCGCTGGACGCTGCGATGCGCGAGCCGGGTGCGAAGCAGGGCCGCGCCGAGGCTCGCCTGCGGCATATCGTGCGGCGCACGATCGAGATCACGGTCGTGATGCGCCCCGAAGTGGCGTTACTGCTGCGAGTGCGCGGCAACACTCGCGCGGAGAAGGCGATCGTCGAGCGCCGGCGCGCGTTCGATCACCTGGTGGCGCGGCATTTCGCGCGCGCGCAGCGCGCCGGCGAGTTTCGGCGCGATATCGATCCGCGGCTCGCAACGCGGCTTCTGTTCGGGATGCTGAATTCGATCACCGAATGGTACCGGCCTGAAGGCGAGCTGGGCGCGCAGGATATCGTGCAGGCAGTGTTCCGCCTCGCGTTCGAAGGGCTGAAAAGCAAGCGCCCGCGCGGCGCTTGATTTACCTACCGAATGGTTGATAAACCTTGAACAGAGGCAAGAGCGCGATGAGCGAATTCATTATCCCGCCCGGCGGGTTAACTGCGGCGCCCGAGGTCGAGCAACCGAATATTTTCCCGATGGAATGGCGCTGCGAGACCCCCAAGCTGCGCGAAATCTACGAACGCGCCAAGCTCGAGGGCTTCAATCCCGCGGATATTGCGTGGAACCAGCTTTCGCCCGAAGCGTGGAGCGATGATGAGAAAGTCGCGATCATGTACTGGTGGGCGCTGCTCTCGAACTTCGACTCGTCGGGACCGGCGGTGTTCGCGCGCGCGATGATCCGCGCCTTCGAGACGCACGAGGAAGATCCGATCCGCAAATGCTTTTTCTCGATCACGCGCGACGAAACCAATCACGAGGAATGCTGCCAGCGCGTGATCCAGCGCCTGGTGCCTGGCGGGCCGCAGGGCTTCGCGCCGGCAAGCGAGCTGCAACGCGTCGCGCTCAACAATATCGGATGGCTCTATCACAACGGCGGGCGCTACTGGACCGGTTACAACCGCGCGATCGAGAAATATCCGCTCGCGATTATCTTCACCTCGTTCATGATGGGCGAAGTCGCGTCCTCGACCCTGTTCCACGGGATGTCGCGGGCGACCACGCATCCAGTGTTCCGCGAAATCTTCACCTGCATCGGCCGCGACGAGGCGCGCCATCTGCAGATCTGCATCAACCTGCTCGAGAAGCAGTGGCCAGGTCTTACCGACGTGGACCGCACGTTTATCACCAAGCAACTGCGCGCGGGATTCGTGTTTCTGTCGATGGTGCTGTGGGAGCCGCCGAATCAGTTCTGGGATCTGCCCGACTACTTTCTGCACAACCATCGGATTCTGCTGCGCGTCGCGCGCGAAGCCGGGCTTGGCATCCTTACCTACGAACAGCAGGCGGATAACTGGAAGCTCGCGATCGCGCGGGTGCGCAAACTGGTCGAGCGATGGGGCATCGCGTTTCCCGCGATTCCGGAACTGGATATAGAGGGCGTGGACGTCGGCGACATCACGGCCGAAGATATTATTCCGGTTTTTTGATCGCCAAGAACTTCCGCATCGCAGGAGGTAGCGCGATGGCTGTCGATCTTCATATCACCGGCGCGCTGGTCGAGATCGTTCTCAATCGTCCCGCCAAACTCAATGCTTTGAACGACGCGATGGCGGCCGAGCTGGGCGAGGTCTTCGATCGCGCCGAGCGCGCGGGCGTGCGCGCGATGCTGCTGCGGGGCGAGGGCGCGGGTTTTTGCGCGGGGCGCGATTTAGCCGACGCTGACCCGGGCAACGAGGACGGCGAGGAGATTCTCGAACGCGTCGCCAATCCACTCATCAAGCGGCTCGCGCTTTTTCCCGCTCCCACGTTCGCCGCCGTGCATGGCGCTTGCCTGGGCCTTGGACTGGGCCTCGCGCTTGGCTGCGACGTGGTTTATATCGCCGACGATGCGAAGATTGGCTCGCCATTCGCGCGAATCGGCGCGGTGCTGGATTCGGGCGGTCATTCGTTCCTGGTCGGGCGGATCGGTGCTCATCGCGCGCTCGAGTTGATCTACACCGGCCGGCTGCTCTCGGGCGCCGAGGCTGCCGCGTGGGGAATCGTCAACGCGAGTATGCCGAAAGACCAGGTCCTCGAGCACGCGCGCGCGGTCGCGTCACAGGTTGCGGCGGGACCGACCGCAGCGTTCATGGAATCGAAGCGGCTCATCCGGCGCATCGACGAGGAAGCGCTGGGATTGCTCGCGGTCTTGAAGTGCGAGGCGCGCGCGCAAGGAGCGGCGGGGCGCACCGCGGATTACAAGGAAGGAATAGGAGCGTTCCAGCAAAAACGCGCGCCGAAGTTTATCGGAAAGTAGATTGCGCCGGCGCGCTCAGCGTCCGCGCCGCGGCGGATTCGCCATTCGCCGCGCAGTTTCGCCCAGCGCGCCAGCCGGATGAAAGCGGCTATATTCCTCAACCGTCAGCCCGCGCGCAACTTCGAGCGCGACTGACAATCCCGCCAGCACGAACACTTCCGCCAGAACGCTGATGCGCGGTGCAAGCCCGAGTCCGCCGCCTTCATGGCGCACGGGCGCGTACATCACCAGGTCGGCGAGGTTGGCGAGATCGGAGTCGCGATTTCCGGTGACCGCGATAATGTCCGCGCCCTGATCCTTGATCGCCGTCGCGGCGGTTGTGAGCTCGCTGGTGTTGCCGCTGTTGGAAATCGCGATCACGACGTCGTGCGGATGCACCTGGCCCAGGCTGCCGTGCAACGTTTCGGTCGCGTGCAGAAACGTCGCGGGCGTGCCGACTGAGCAGAACAGGCTCGCCGCGTACCGCGCGACGTGCTCGGGCTTGCCGACTCCCGTCACATGGACGCGTCCCCCGCGCGCCTGCGCGGCGCGAATCATCTCGACCGCACGGGCGATCGCGTCCAGGTCGAGCGCGCGATGCAGGGTCGTCAGCTCCTCGAGCGATTGGCCGAAAAAGCGATCGATCTCGCGAACCTCTCGCCGCGCCTGCTCGGCGGGCGAGGGCGGGCGCACGTCGGGCGCGATCGCACGTGGCGCGGGTAAAGGCTCGCCGTAGAGCTTTTCGATTTCCGCGCGCAGCTCGAAGCGGTCAGGGAACGCGCCGAGCTGGGTTACGCAGACCGCGCCGGCTGCGTTGGCAAGCCTGACGGCTTTGTCCCACGGCAAGTTCCAACGCATCGCGGCGAGCAGGCCGCCCAGGAACGCGTCGCCCGCGCCGGTCGAATCGATCTGCTTGACCGGAAATGCGGGCGCGCTGAGCGCGATATCCTTGGCAGCGATGACGCATCCTTGATCGCCGAGCGTGATAATCACCGCCCGATTCTTGTACTTCGCGCGGAGGTTCACCGCCTGCGCGAGCGCGTTCTTGCCGGTGGCGAAACTGGCGGCCGCAGCCTTGGCCGGTTTCAGGATCGTCGCCATCCGCATCGCACGTTCGAGCTCCGCGCGCGTCCCGAGCATCGGCGTCGCCTCGGCGACCGGCAGATCGACGTCGAGGATTGTCGGGATCGAATGCGCGCGCGCGATTTTCAATATCTCGATCACTGCCGGCAGCGGAAGCTGCGAGATTTCCGTCGATACGAGGTGCGCGCCGCGGATGAATGCGCCGTGTCGGCGCCGGATTTCCGCGGGCGTGAGCTCGGCGGTCGCCCCGCGCGCCATGTAGATCGCGCGGTTGCCTGCAGAATCGACCAGCACGTTGGCGAACGAGCTCGCGCTGCCGTCGAGTGTCAGATGATGCACGATTCCGAAGCGGTCCATCCCGGCGCGCAGGAATTCGCCGTGCCTGTCGTCACCGATTTTTCCGAAGATGCCGGTGCGCAGACCGAGCACGCGCGCCCATCCGAGATGATTGAGCGTCAGGCCGCCGACGCGCGCGCGTTCGATCGCGCCGTCGGAGTCATGCGCGCTCAGCACGGTCTTTTCGTCGGCTCGGATGATCCGCGGCGCGCGGTAGAAAAGATCGACCACCATGCTGCCGCATCCTGCCACGTCGAGTTTGGTGTCAGGCATGGGGACGCACAGCCCGGGGAACTTCCTTCAGGTGCGGGCGCGAGCCGGTTTCGCTGACCCATCCGGCTTCGAGCGTATCGGCCGCAAAGCGGCGCATCGCGCGGATTCGCGCGACGAGCTCGCGGCGTTCGCCGGCCTCGAGCGTGGGCGAGCCCGCCGCCACCGCGTCGCTTTCGATTACGCCGAATTCGCGCAGCGCAGCTTTATAGCATGCGATTACCGGACTGTAGGGTTTGCCGGAGCGTTTGAATTCGCACGCGACGCGCAACTGATCGGTGGCGTCGGCGTAGCGCCGCATCAGTCCGGGATTACCCGCGCGGCACACGCGCCATGCGCGCTGCCATTCGCGTGGCATAACGTTCGACGCGCCGGAGACGACGCCGTATGGCATCGCGCGCTGGGTTAGGTAGCGGTTCCACCGATGACGGATTGTGCCGGAGAGGCCGCCCGCGGGCGCGAACAGATCGAAAATCAAATACGGGATTCCGGCGTACACCGCGAACTCGTGCGAGAGCTTGAAGTGCGAGGCCGCGCGCGTGTAGTTGCCCAGGACGGCCTTGCCCGCGGTCACCTTGATGCCGCGCACGAACGCGAGGCGCGCCATCTGTTTCACGTCGCGAGTATGCAGATGCGGCGATTTGCCGGGCGCCGCAATATCCGCGTTGTCGTAGAGGAATATCGGAATCGTCTTGCCGCGCCGTTCGAAGACCGCGCCCATTTCGCGCTCGACGAACTCGGGCGGCGTGGCCAGGTCGCGAATCGAAAGCGGAGCGACCACTGCGGCGTCGGCGTCGAGATCGAGTGCGTACTCGAGGTTCGCGATCGTCTCGGCGCGGGTGTGCGCGGTGATTCCGGCCCACGCCTCGACCTTGCGCCCGACTCGCGCGGAGATACGGCTGCATTCGTCCACCGCGATTCGCATGACGTCCTGCCGGCGCGGATTATCGATTCGGTCCCATTCGCCGGTCGTGCCCGCGGCGAACACGATGTCGGCGCCGCGGCCGTCCTGCACGACGAAGCGCACCAGAGCGCGCTGCTCGTCTTCCAGAACGCGGCCTTCGCGATCGAAGACGGTGACGATCGGCGTCGAAAGCCCCGGGCGGGGAAGGTAATCGTCAATTGATGCCATCACGGGAATCCTAGCAGAAAGCGCGTCGATCCGGCGAAGACCGGATGCGCAGCTTACAGCAGCGAGATTCCGACGAAGGTTTTGAAAAACTTGTGGGTTTCTGACGAGGCATATCTATCCATCTTGAGCTCGACGCGCATGCGGTAGAATCCGTCCGGCATCGCGGCGTCAGGCGGAGGATTGTCCGCCCACAGCGCGCTCTTCGCGGCATCGATAAACGTCCGGTCGACGATTGCCTTGCCGCTGTGTTGTTCCAGCACGATCTCCTTGAGCTTGCCGCTCGGATCAAGCGTTGCGGTCAGCACGCAGGGTTGCAGATCGGAAGGCAAATTGACGTGCCCGATATTTCCATTCGCTTCCTGTTGATAGACCGCCTGCCACAAGCGATCGACCAGAACCCCCGAAAAACTCGCGAACTTGGCGGCCTTGGGATTTTGCAGCTTCTCGATGCCGGGAGACTGATCCGGGCCAACGTGGCGTATGGTGCCTGGCGCCTCCTCGCTGGCGCGCACCGAGCCGGGAGCGTTGTAAACGTGAGTCGCGGCAAAGGCGGCCGAAGGATCCATGATCGGGTTGATCGGCTGGGTCGAGAGAGTGGAGAGATCGTTCACGAAATGCGGAGTCGAAACCGCCCCGGGCTCCTGCGTATCCGCCGGGCTGAACAAACTGCATCCCGCACAGGCGGCCGCAAGCAAATAGCCGAGCGCGGCGCAAACCAGAATCCTGGATAATCTCACTTATTCTTCGCCTGCGCCGCATCCAGCGCCAAAATCCGCTGACGCGAGTTATTGTAGTCGCTCGCGAAGGCGTCGAAAAGTTCCTCGCCGAATTTGCGCTCCTCGGCCCGCACCGCCTCGTTATGCTGATCGGCGATCTTGTCGCCCACCTTGGCAAGAAACTCGAGCGTCGGCGAGTATTCGAATTGGCCGGTGAAGCCGAGCGCGTAGCGATCAAGTCCGGTATCCAGGCGGCGCGACGCGAAGGTCGAGGTCAGTCCGCCGTTACCCTGGGCCAGCACGCGCAGGAACTCGCCCGCGATCAGGTCGATCACCTTATGGATACCCGGCGGCGCGATCAGGTTGGGCACCTCGTTCATCGTGTTCATCGTCACCATCGAGTCGCCGTCGCGCCGATAGTCGGTGGTGAAGCCGACCTTGTCCAGTCCGAAGACCATCCCGAGCCGGTAAACACGCACCGAAGCCTCGGTCCGGTAGCTGCCATGCTCGACGCTCTGGAGCGCGACACTTTCTCCGGCAGGGCGATAGTTTTTGTCGAACGGAGCGAGCAGACCATTTCGATCCATGAAGATCAGATGCATCCGCCCGCGATCGAACCTGGTGATCATCCAATAGTTTCCTGCTGCGTCCTGGAGCGCGGAGTCGGCCACCAGCACCGGAGCAACCTTGCTATAGAACTCGTACAGATGCGGATACGTCTTGAGCGCGTCCATCCGGACTTCAACGTCGGCGTTGAACAGGACGATCGGACCGCCCGTGCCGTCGAATTCGTCGAGCACGTTGTGAAAGATCAGATAGTGATCGAGCTTGGCCGCGAACGCCGGCATCTCGCGATGAAACCGCGCCATCGCGGCGTGATCGTGTTGATTGAACTCGCCCGGCGCGGTGTCCCACGGCGCTTTCAGATCGCCATGAATCTGGCGAAGCGCGTCGGCCGCCAGATCGACGGCAGCGCTGGCCGGGTAGGTGTCCATCAGCAATTCTCCCCCGAGCAGTCCTTCCACGCTCGAAGTTCCTGTTTGAGATGCAGGAACCGGCGTGATCGTGAACTGGCCGGCCATGTGCTCCGGCGATTCGGGGCTCACATATTTATCGCTGAGCTTGTAAAAATAGTCGCCAGATTTTGGCGCGCCGGTGACGGCAATCTGATGCGCTCCGTCCTTGAGCGACTGCCATGGAATATCCGGCTGGGAGTAAAGCGCTGAGGCGCGAATCAGGGTCGATTCGCGCGGCGGCATCTTTTCGACCAGCGCGGTGAGCGCATCGTCAAGCTCCGGATGGAACGAGATCGCGCGCTGGAAGGCGAGCTGACGATCGAGGATTACAATTGCGCGCGCGGCGCGATCGGGTCCGGGCGATGCGAGCTCGATGATCGGCGCGAAGATCGTCTCGCTGTCGGGCGCAAACCCCGGCGCGGCCATCGGGAGCGGCTTCGCGGCGGCCTTGGGCTCCTGTGTATGCACGTCTGAGGGCAGGGCGCCGGCCGCGCCTGCCGGGCAGGAAAACGCCAATGTCGCCAGCATTGCGGCGATCGCAATCGTGGTTAAGTTTCGTTGCAGAAAGGCACTAAACCCACGAATTGTGTGGGATCGCAGTGGATGATATTCTCTGAAGCAAGAGATTGGACCTCGAGAGTTGAACAAATGAAAGCCGCAATCCATCCCGTATACCGTCGCTGCGTGGTTACCTGCGCCTGCGGCAACACTTTTGAAACCCGCTCGACGGTGGGTGAACTCCACGTCGAAGTCTGTTCCAAGTGCCATCCGTTCTACACCGGACAGCAGCGCCTGGTCGATACCGCTGGCCGCGTCGAGCGGTTCAAGCGCAGGTACGGAATGAAGTAGCATAGTAACTCCCGCCGCCCGAGGTCGCAGTCCCGAAAAGGATCGCGATGCCTGCGGGTGCGCGGGGGATTGGTCTTGCGGCGGGCTGGTTCCCGCCGCGTTTGTTTTTGGGGCCGGGAAATTTAGGGGGCGGACGCGCAGTCGCCTGCACGGCAATGCTCGACAAACTGCAAGGGATTGAGGATCGCTACACGGAGCTCGAACGCAAGCTCAGCGATCCGGCCGTGACCGCGAATAATCGCGAGTACGCGAAGCTGGCCAAGGAGCGCGCTTCGCTGTCCGAGCTTATCGAATCGGCGCGCGAGTATCGCAAGCTCTTGGGCGAAATCGGCGAGCACAAGGCGCTGCTGGAAGGCGACGATCCCGAGCTGCGCGAGCTTGCGAAGGCCGAGCTGCCCTCGATGCAGAAGCGGCAGCTCCCGCTGGAAGAGAAAATCCGCCAACTGTTGATCCCTCGCGATCCCAACGACGATCGCAACGTGCTCCTGGAAATCCGCGCCGGTACCGGCGGCGCGGAGGCGTCTCTGTTCGCGGGCGAGCTGTTCCGGATGTACTCGCGGTACGCCGAGCGTCACGGCTGGAAAGTAGAGACCATGAGCCTCAGCGATACGGGGCTTGGCGGAATCAAGGAAGTTATCGCGCTGATCGCGGGGCGTGGCGCGTACTCGCGCCTCAAGTTCGAGGGCGGGGTGCATCGCGTGCAGCGCGTGCCCGAGACTGAAGGCTCCGGCCGTATCCACACCTCGGCGGTGACTATCGCCGTGATGCCTGAAGCCGACGAGGTCGAAGTCAATATCAACGAGGAAAAGGATTTGCGCATCGATGTGATGCGCGCGTCCGGTCCCGGCGGGCAGAGCGTCAACACCACCGATTCGGCCGTGCGGATAACGCACATTCCGTCGGGGATGGTGATTATCTGCCGCGACGAAAAATCGCAGCACAAGAACAAGGCGCGTGCGCTGAAAATCCTGCGCACGCGGCTTTTGGAAAAAGCCCGCGCCGATCAGGACGCGCAAATCGCGGCGACGCGGCGCTCGATGGTCGGGACCGGCGACCGTTCCGAGCGTATCCGCACCTACAATTTTCCCCAATCCCGCGTGACGGACCATCGCGTCAACGTCACGATTCATCAGCTCGACCAGTTCCTCGACGGCGCGATCGATCCGCTGATCGACGCGCTCGCCACCGCCGAACAGGCGCAGCTACTGAGCGCGTGAGAGATCGCGATGGCTCCCCTAGATGACGCCGCGACTCGTCGCGCCAAGGTCGTCCGCACGCTCGACAACGCCACCGAACGTCTGGCGCACGCGGGCGTCGATTCACCGCGGCTGGACGCCGAGCTGATGCTCGCGCGAGCGATGGACACGAACCGCAGTGCGATCATTTCCGCATCGATCGAGATTTCGGCCGCTGCCGCCGAGCGCTTCGAGGCGATGCTCTCGCGGCGCGCAGCGCGCGAGCCGATCGCCTACATCCTCGGTTCAAAGGATTTTTATTCGCTCGAATTCGAGGTCACGCCCGCCGTTCTGATCCCGCGCCCCGAAACTGAGAGCCTGGTTGCGACGGCGCTCGAATTCGCTGCACAACGCCCCGGCGTTCGCGTGCTGGATATCGGAACCGGATCGGGCGCGATTGCGATTTCGATTGCGGTCAACGCGCCGCGCGCGATCGTAGTTGCGGCGGATATCGAGCAAGATGCGCTCGCTGTCGCGCGGCGCAATATCGCGCGGCATCGCGCACAGGAGCGCGTCGATCCTCGGCTCGCGGATATTTTCGAGCCTCTCGATGGCGGCGACGAGCTCGGATGCTTCGATCTGATCGTCTCGAATCCGCCCTACGTTGAAGTCACTGCGATCGATTCGCTCGCGCCCGAGATCCGCGACTTCGAGCCGCCCGCCGCGCTGTTTACCGGCGCAGGCGCGCTCGAATGCTACATGAGGATCGCCAGCGGCGCGTGCGAGCATCTGAATCGCGGCGGCGCATTGATGGTCGAAGTCGGCGCGGGGCAGGCTGAGGCGGTTAGCGCGCTCTTTCGCGAGGCGGGATTGCACCTCACGGGTGTGATAAACGATCTGGCCGGGATCGCCCGCGTCGTGACGGCGCGAGTCTGAGTTCAAATGGACAAGATGATCATTCGCGGCGGCAAGCCGCTGCGCGGCACCGTGTCGGTGAGCGGCAGCAAGAATACCGCGCTGCCGATTCTGATCGCCGCGCTCCTAACCGACGAGCCGGTGAAGCTCTACAACGTACCGCGCCTGCGCGACGTGACCACCACACTAGGCCTGCTCAGCGATCTCGGCGCTGAAGCGCGATGGACCGGCGACAACGAGGTCGAGGTGTGCGCGAAGAAGATCACCTCGCACGTCGCGCCGTACGAGCTGGTCAAAACCATGCGCGCGTCGTTCCTGGTGCTGGGCCCGCTGCTCGCGCGACAGGGCAGAGCGCGCGTCTCGACTCCCGGAGGATGCGCGATCGGCGCGCGGCCGGTGAATCTGCATATCATCGGGATTCGCGCGCTCGGCGCGAAAGTTCAGTTCCGCAACGGATACGTCGAAGCGCACGCGCGGCGTCTGACTGGCGCGCGTATCTGGCTCGACAATCCGTCGGTCGGCGCGACCGAAAATATCATGATGGCGGCGGTGCGCGCTCGCGGGCATACGCAGATAGAAAATGCCGCGCGCGAGCCGGAAATTATCGACTTGGCCGCGATGCTCTCTGCGATGGGCGCGAAGATCTCCGGCGCGGGCACGCACGTGATTGAAATTGACGGCGTCGAGCGCCTGCACGGTGTCGAGCACCAAGTCGTTCCCGACCGAATCGAAGCCGGCTCGCTGATGGTCGCGGCCGCCATCACCGGCGGCGACGTGATTATCAACAACGCGCCGCTGGCGCATCTGGAAGCCGTCACCGCCAAGCTGGTCGAGGCTGGCGTCGAGATCACGCAGGACAACGGCGCTGTCCGCGTGCGCCGCACCGGCAAGCTCAATCCGGTCGAGCTGCGCACGCTGCCGTATCCCGGCTTTCCGACCGACCTGCAGGCGCAGATGATGGCGCTTCTGACGCAAGCCTCGGGCACTTCGGTTATCACCGAAACGATTTTCGAGAACCGCTTCATGCATGCGCTCGAGCTGATCCGGATGGGCGGAGATATCTTGATGAAGGGCGCGACCGCGGTCGTTCGCGGTCCGACGAAATTGCAGGGCGCCCCGGTGATGGCGACCGACCTGCGCGCGAGCATGAGCCTGATCCTGGCTGGTCTCGCCGCCGAACGCAGCACGGAGATTGGCCGCGTCTACCATCTCGACCGCGGGTACGAGGCGCTCGACGCCAAGCTCTCCGCGCTGGGCGCGCGGATCGAGCGGGTCAAAGAGTCTTAATGAAACTCCGAATTCTCAAGTCCGGCACGCCCGCGATGCGCCGGTTCATGGCGATGATAGTTGCGCGGCGTGGCGGCGCCGATGACGCGAAGATCAATCACGCGGTTGCAAAGATTATCGCCGACGTTCGCCGCCGCGGCGATCGCGCTCTGTTCGACTACACTGAAAAATTCGACGGAGTAAAGCTGACGCCGCGCACGTTGCGGGTCACGGCGGCGGAACTGGCCGCGGCGCCCAAAAAAATTCCCCCGCGCGATCGGCGAGCGCTGGAACTCGCTGCGCGGCGGATCGCGCGGTTCCATCGCGAGACGCTCGAACGTCCTTTCGCGTTTACCGACGACCTTGGGATGCGCCTGGGACAGCTCGTGCGGCCCTTGCGCCGAGTCGGCTTATACGTCCCCGGCGGGAGGGGCGCGTATCCGTCTTCGGTGCTGATGAACGCGATTCCGGCGCGCGTCGCGGGAGTCGAGGAAATTGTGATGGTGGCGCCGCCCTCGCGCGAGGGCGAGCGCGACTGCGTGATGGCGGCGGCGTCGATCGCGGGAGTTACGGAATATTATCGCGTCGGCGGTGCGCAGGCGGTCGCCGCGCTGGCTTACGGCACCAAAACGATTCGCGCCGTCGATAAGATCGTCGGTCCGGGAAATGCCTACGTGCAGGCCGCCAAGCGGATGGTCTATGGAGTCGCCGATATCGACAAGATGGCCGGGCCGAGCGAAGTTCTGGTGATCGCCGACGCGAGCGCGCGCCCCGGTTGGATCGCGGCCGACCTGATCGCGCAGGCTGAGCATGGCTCGGGCGACGAATCCGCTATTCTGCTGACGCCCTCAGCTCGCGTCGCGCGGGAAGTCGAGAGTGCGCTCGAATCCGCGCTGGCCACGCTGCCGCGCGCGGCGGCGGTCAGACGGGTTATCGATCGCCGTGGTGCGGTGATTATCGTCAAGGACCTCGAAGAGGCGTTCGCCCTGTCGAACGAAATCGGGCCGGAGCATCTGGAGCTGGAGATTCGTAACCCGCGCCGATGGCTCGCAAAAGTTCACGCCGCGGGTGCGGTCTTCCTGGGTGCGATGAGTCCGGCTCCCCTCGGCGATTATCTGGCGGGACCAAATCACGTCCTGCCGACCGGCGGATCGGCGCGCTTCGCCTCGCCCCTGGGTGCATACGATTTCCTCAAGCGAACCAGTATAATCGAGGCCTCCACGCGAGCGGCACGCGAGCTGGCTCCGTCGGTCGCGCATATGGCGCGGATGGAAGGATTCGAGGGGCATGCGCGCGCGATGGAGCTGCGCAGCCGGGGAAATCACGATGGGTGAAACGAAGAAGCGCAAACGAAAGCCTCTGGCGTCGCGTGCCAGCAATGGAACGGGCCGAGCCGTGGTCAGCGTGGCGGGCGACACGCCGCGGCGTTCCGCTGAGGTCGAGCGCAAGACCCGCGAAACGCAGATCGCGCTCGCGCTCAAGCTCGACGGCTCGGGCCGCGGCGAGGTTTCCACCGGAGTGCCGTTCCTTGACCATATGCTCGAGAGCTTCGCGCGCCACGGCTTCTTCGACCTCAAGATTGGCGCGCATGGCGATATCCAGATTGATGAGCATCATACGGTCGAGGACGTCGGTATCGTCCTTGGCCGCGCATTTCGCCAGGCGCTCGGCGATCGCGCCGGAATCCGCCGCTTCGGCGAGGCGACCGTTCCGCTCGATGAGGCGCTGGTCACCGCGGTGGTCGATATCAGCGGGCGCGCCTACCTGAGCTACGACGTCACGATCACGCAAGAACGGGTCGGAAATTTCCAGACCGAGCTGGTCCACGATTTCATGAAGGCGCTGAGCGACGAGACCGGGATGAACCTGCATCTGCGGATGCACTCCGGGCGCAATCCGCATCATATTGTCGAGGCGACATTCAAGGCTCTCGCGCGCGCGATGGATTCCGCAACCACGCTCGAGCCGCGCGTCGTCGGGGCGCTCTCGACCAAGGGCACGCTCGCTTCCTGAGCGATGTTCGAAAAGTTCACCGTAGTTCCCGCGATCGATCTGAAGGGCGGCGAAGTGGTGCGCCTGCTCCGCGGCGACATGGCGCGCGCAACCGTCTACGGCGCCGATCCGGCGGCGGTGGCGCGCAAGTTTGAAGAGCAGGGTGCGGAGCTGATTCATATCGTCGACCTCGACGGTGCGGTCGCCGGAGCGCCGCGCAACCTGGCCGCGATCGAGCGGATCCGCGTGGCCGTGCGATGCGCGATCGATGTGAGCGGAGGGCTGCGCACGATCGAGTCTGTGCGCGCCGCGATCTCGTACGGTGCCGATCGCGTGTCGATCGGCTCGGCGGCATTCCTCAAACCCGATCTGGTCCGGGCCGCGTGCGCGGAATTTCCCGGACGTATCTTCGGTTCGCTGGATATCCGCGACGGCAGACTCGCGATCAAGGGATGGGTCGAGACCAGCGAACTTAGCGTTGAGCGCGCATCCGCGATCTTCAAGGACGGGGGAGTGTCGGCGCTGACCGTCACCGATATCGCGCGTGATGGCGCCGAGACCGGCGTCGACGCGGCCAAGATGGCGACGATAGCCCATCAGGCGGGACTACCGGTCATCGCGTCGGGGGGAGTCGCCTCGCTGGCCGACTTGCGCGCCTTGGCCGATCGCTTCACGGACGGCGTGGTCGGAGCTATCGTCGGACGGGCGCTCTATGAAGGGCGCTTCGATCTTCCCGCGGCGCTCGCGATCGCGCGCTGAACTTCTGCTTCGCCGGGTAGCCTCGGACTTATAGCCGCAGACTGAATCCGGATTCTACAAATCCTCGAATCGTTTTTCTATTCAGGTACTTAGCTCGACTAGAGCGTCCTGATTGCCGTTGGCGGCTCTCGAATCAAGGGTGCGAGTAAAGTCGTTTTAGCTAGGGATAAAATCTACGAGAGTATAAAACACAATAGTAAACTATTGACATATCTCTGACCCTTCTAGAATATAATTACACACTCAAGCGAAGCGTAATATCAGTAACAGGTTAGTTAGCTGTACGAACTGACCGGAACGTTCGATTGACTTTGCTCAGGTAGCGTAGGGAATCAGTCCCTCACGACCGCGACGGGAGACTTGGAGGACAACTTAGGATGGACTTGATAAGACAGCTCTACGTTCGAATCTCGGAGCGCTCCCGCGGGCAGACGATGGTCGAGTACGTTCTCATCTTAGCGGTTCTCTCGCTCGTCATTTTTGGCAGCCTCAAGTCGGTAGGCACGACGGTGCACGGCTTGATCAATAACGTCGAGGTCTTGTTCTAGAATTATTGCGCTCCATGAGAGCGCGTCCTGAAGGGGTGTCAGCGAGGCAACGCACGGTTGCATCGCGGCAATCCACGAAACGCGGCGCGCTCCAAACCCGCAGGCATTTTTGATCTCGCAGTCAGGGTTCGTCTTTTATCGGGCGCAGCCTGACGGCGGGGTTCGCGCAGAGCGCCGGTTTCTTTCCGTCAAACACCGCAAGCAGATTCCCGACCGCGAGCGCAGCCATCCTTTGGCGTGCCGCATAGCTCGCGCTTCCGATATGCGGCGTGATCAGCACGTTGTCGAACCGCAGCAAGGGATCATCGCGGCGGATCGGCTCGGGGTCGGTCACGTCGAGCGCGGCGCCGCCCAGATGGCCCGATTTCAGCGCGGCGGCGAGCGCGTGCTGATCGACAACCCCACCGCGCGCGGTGTTGATCAAGATCGCGCCGCGCTTCATCCGGCGCAGTTCTGCCGCGCCAATCAGGTGGCGCGTGACCGTCGTGAGCGGAACGTGCAGCGACACGAAATCTGACTCCGCCAGCAGGCGATTCATCGTGACGCGCGTTGCGTCCGTTCTCTCCCGCTGCGCGCGTGAGGATTGGGACCGCGTGACATAGAGCACGCGCATCTGAAAGCCCGCGGCACGCCGCGCTATCGCGCGCCCGATCGCGCCCCATCCGACGATCCCGAGCGTTGCGCCAAAGACCTCTGGCCCAAGCAGCACCCGCGGTCCCCACGTCTTCCACTTTCCCGCGCGAACCTGCCGGTCGCCCTCGGCCACACGCCGCGCTGCCGCGAGCATCAAGGCAAACGCGAGGTCCGCGGTCGCCTCGGTGAGGACGCCAGGGGTATGTCCGACGGCGACCCCCGCGCGCGTGGCGGCGTCGAGATCGATATTGTCAACCCCGACTGCAAGGTTGCTGACGACGCGCAGCCGCGGCGACGCAGCTAGAAGTGCGGCGTCGATTCGGTCAGTCACCATCGTGAGTGCCCCATCCACCTCGCGAATCCGGCGGCGGAGCTCCGCGTACGGCGGCGGTATCGGATGAGGCCACACGTCGACCCGCGCTTGGCGGCGCAACTCTGCCAGCGCGTCGGCGGCTATCTCTCGGGTGACGAAAACCTTTGGGCGGAGGGGGTGTTTCATCGTGATTTCCGTATGATTCCGGATTTCGCTGGACGCGGCGAAACTGCGCACGGTTCAAAACGCCGCGCAGCTTTGCTATACGCGACGGTTGTGAGTGACTCCACAGTATCGCAGATAATCGCGGACGCCTCGCGCGCGGGACGCACCGCACTTTCAGAAATCGAAGCCAAGCGGATAGTCGGCGCGCTCGGAATCAAGGTCGCCATTCCGGTCGCCGCAGCCACCGCCGACGAGGCCGCCGCGATTGCCGCGCGGCAGGGATTTCCGGCCGTGCTCAAGGTGCTCTCGCCGGACGTGAGCCACAAGAGCGAGGTCGGCGGCGTCGAGCTGGGGCTGGGCTCCGCCGACGAAGTGCGGGCGGCGTTTGCGCGGATCGAAAAGAATCTCGCGGCGAAAGCGCCCAGCGCGAAGTTCGAGGGCGTCGCAGTGCAGCCGATGGCCATGGCGGGCGGCGTCGAGCTGCTGGCCGGAATCGTCCGCGACGATCGCTACGGCGCGACGATCATGGTCGGGCTCGGCGGAATTCTGGTCGAGGTGCTGAAAGACACCGCGATCAGGCTCGCGCCCGTGACCGAGCGCGAGGCGCGCGCGATGCTCTCCGAGTTGCGCGGGGCTGCCTTGCTCAAGGGAGTTCGCGGGCGGCCCGCGGCGGATATCGACGCGGTCGTTACCATGTTGGTTGCGTTGTCGGAGTTCGCGGCGGCCCATCCTGAAGTCCGCGAGATGGATCTGAATCCCGTCGTCGCATACGAGCGCGGCGTGACGGTGCTGGACGCGCGGGTGCTGCTCGGCAAGCCTGCGGCCGCGGCGCTTGCCGATCCGCATCGGGACGCGCGCCTTGAGAATTTGAAGCATGCGTTCAATCCGCGCTCGGTGGTTGTGATCGGGGACAAGAAGGCCGGTGGGTACATGTGGCTGCGCGCACTGGCGAATCTCAAGACCAAGCTCTACTCGATTCAGATCGACCCGAATGAAATCGCTGGAATTGAAGCGATGGGAGTCGAGAATCATAAGAGCCTGGCGGAAATCAAAGAGCCGATTGATTACGCGGTAAGCGCCGTGCCGCGCCAGGTCGCGCCGCGGATCCTGCGCGACTGCGTCGCGAACAAGGTGGGTTCGATCGGATTTTTCACCTCGGGATTTTCCGAAACCAGCGAGGAGCTGGGCATCCGGCTCGAAGCCGAGCTGCGCGAGATCGCGCTCGGCTCCGAAATCGCGCTGGTCGGCCCGAACTGCATGGGGCTCGCGAATCCGTCGATCGGGATGCGTAATTATCCAGACGGCAAAGTGGGCGAGCCGGGCGACGTCTGCTTCATCTCGCAGAGCGGGACTCACACGATAAATTTCTGCGTGCAGGCGGCGGCGCACGGAGTCCGCGTCAACCTGGCGGCGTCGATCGGCAACGTGCTGGTGCTCGAAGCGGCTGACTATATCGACCTGATGGCCGCCGATCCGGCCACCAAGGTTATCGGGATGTATATCGAAGGGGTGCGTGACGGACGCCGCTTCTTCGAGAGCCTGCGCGCCGCGGCTGCGCGGCATCCGGTGGTGGTATGGAAGGGTGGCGCGACCGAGGCGGGTGCGCGCGCAACGTTTTCGCATACCGGATCGCTCGCGACACCCCGGGCGCTGTGGAGCGCGCTGGTCCGGCAGGCTGGCGCGGTCGAAGTCGGCTCGCTCGACGCGATGCTCGATGCGGTCGAGCTGCTCTCGCGCGGGCGCAAGGTC
>JBAPSR010000362.1:0-4874 GCA_049281755.1 Binataceae bacterium (SeqCode) | reverse complement strand
GCACTGCGGGACGCTTTGCCGCAGGCGTCGGAGCCCCGGCCGCCGCGCCGAGAGCGCGCGCGAGCTCGTCGAGCGCGCCGGCGATATCTTCCTCAGGACGCGCAAGCGTCTCGAGTGCGCAGCCATCGGGCACGAGCCGACTGGGGATTCCTTGATAGCCGAAGAACGCGACTGGATCCCTCGCGCCCGCGAGCACGATGAATTCATTTCCGGTCAGCGCCTTTATCGCCTGCTCGGGAAAATACGGCAGACGCTCAGGCGACGGAATTCCCGCGCCCCGCTCGATTCGCGCGGCGAACGTTTCGACCATCAACTTGCATCCGCTCGCCGCGGCAACGCGCGCCGCCGCGTGCAATCCCTTCTCGGACAGCGCTGCGCCGCCGAGCAGAATCGTGAGCGGCCGCTTGCGCCGCAGAAACTCCGCGACTCGCTCGATGGTCTGTCCTGCAACAGCAGCGCGCTGGACGGGAAGCCGCGGCGTCGCCGCGCCCTCGGCTGGATCCCATTGGCAATCGGAGGGAACGATCAGCGTCGCGACCTGGCCCGGCGGCTTGAGCGACGCCGCGATCGCGTCGGCCATGTCGCCCGCAAGCGCGAGCGCCGACTTGCTCGAGCGCACCCATCCGGACATCGGCGAGGCGAGCGACACGATATCGCTTGCGAGCGGAGCATCCGCGAACGCGTGCCAGGTGGCATGATCGCCGACCACATTCACGAGCGGAGTATTGGCGCGCCGCGCATTATGCAGATTCGCCAGCCCGTTGGCGAGGCCGGGTCCGAGATGCAACAACGTCATCGCAGGCTTGCCGCTCATCCGTGCGTATCCGTCGGCCGCGCCTGTGCATACGCCCTCGAACAGCGCGAGCACCGCGCGCATCCCCGGCGCGGAATCGAGCGCGGCGACCAGAGGCATCTCGGTTGTTCCAGGATTGGCGAAGCACACGCTGACGCCGGCGGCGACCGCGGTGCGAATCAGGCTCTCTGCGCCGTTCATCAGTCTTCGCTCCTTCGCGAGTCCGAGCCCAGCGCGACGCGCCTTACTTCGGCAGTGTCGCTGCCCAGATGGCCTACCTGATGCGCAGGCGCGGGAACCTCGACCACGCGATTAGCTAGCCGTCCAAGCCCGGTGACTTCGACTTCGACCAGATCGCCGACGTTCATTGGGCGCGAGTTCTTGGGCGTGCCGGAAAGAATCACGTCGCCGGGAAGCAGCGTGATATAGCGGCACAGGTCGGCGAGTATATAGTCAATTGGAAATAGCATTTCTGACACGGGCCCGTCCTGAACTATATTTCCATTGATATAGGTATGTACTGACGATTTGCGTATATCGACGCCACTGACTATTCCTGGTCCGATCGGGCAGAAGCCGTCCTGACCCTTAACTCGCAGCATCGAACCGGCGTCGGTGCCGCGAAAGTCCTGACATCCGACGTCGTTGGCCGGCGCGAAGCCCGCAATATAGTCCCACGCGTCGGCGCGGCCGACGTTGCGCATCGGCTTGCCGATAATCACCGCGACTTCACCTTCGTAATTGAGGTACTTGGCGCCGAGGGGACGGTTGAGCGAGCCGCGATGCGAGTTGAGCGCGGTGACCGGCTTCTGGAAGTAGGTCGGCGTTTCGATCGCTGGTGCGCGGAATTCAATTCGCCGCGATTCGTAATTCAGATGGATGCAAAGAATCTTGCTCGGCTCGCAGGGCGGCATATAGGTCGCCTCGGCGTCGGTGATCGTGCGCCCGTCGCCCAGGATCAGGCGGTCATGCTCGGGCCGCACCCATTTTGGCTGTCCCTCGTGCAATACGCGGCGCCATTCCTGGCGCGGTCCGTCGAGTACGCTCATTTCTTTTTCTCCTGCCTGTTCTCGTGCGCTGCCTTGCGATCGTTCATGATTCCGACGAGCTGCCATTCGATCATCTGCCGAAGCGATGGACTTTGTCCACCGGGCGACGGCGCGCCAGCGCCCAGCCATATGACCATAAACGAGAAATAGAGCGCGAACAGGTTGAAGCCGAGTAATCCCGCGTCCACGCTCGCCGCGATTTCGCCGCGGCGCTGGGCGCGCTCGGCCAGCTCCTTCATTTTGGTGAAGTAGCTGGCCATCACCAAGAAAATGACCTCAGTCAACTTTGACCGAGGACGGGTATGTCGGTTAAGTCGCGCGCGACCTACTGCGGATTCGGGAGCGGAAAGCACGGGACCGTTTTCACGAGCACATACTCGTACGACTTATCGTTCCAATTGAAGCTGCCGGTCGGAGCGCCGAAGAAAGTGCTGAGCGAGGCGCGATGGTCCTGCTGCGACCACGATTCGTTTTTCTCCGGCGCATACGCCATATAGACGCTCGCGGCGGGCGGAACCTCGGGCGCGAGCGGAGGATTGAATTGCATCTGGAGGAAGTTCACCGCCGGACGCCATCCGTCGGCACCCGTATCGTCATCGACGATCGGCTTCCACTGCACTTGTTCCAGCCCCGCGTCGGGGCGCAGCTCGCGATATTCGGGGGCGCCGGCGGCGCTCATCCGCAACTCGATTACGCCGGGAGGCTCATGTTTCAGCTGGCCGCAGGTCCCGGTCGCGTCGTCGTCGGGCGCGTTCGGATCGTCGGGCTTCGGGGCCTCGGCCACCCGCATAATACTGGCGGTGCTCTGAATCATTCCCGACGCGGTAGTCTCCGCGCCTTGAATCATGAGCGGGTACATCTGGGCCGCAGCCAGAAAGCATCCGGACGCCGATAGCGCGGCGGCAGCAGCCGCAAGAAATATCGCGACGCGCGAGATAAAATGCGCGGCGCGGGCGAGTTCCTCCACCATAGCCCATCCACCCGGCTGGGAGCATAGCACGGCGCCGAGGGCGAGGCTTCGTGGGCGGAGGACGGCCGCGAGGCGATTTGACAGCAGTGAAAGTGAGCCGTAGGATTCGCGGCAGAGCGGGCGTAATTCAGTGGTAGAATGCCAGCTTCCCAAGCTGGACGTCGCCGGTTCGACCCCGGTCGCCCGCTCCACTTTTTCGCTTGTAAATCCGAACAGTTAGCGCGAAGCGCCGAAAATCGCGACGATCGCGGGCGCATCGGCGGTCTTCATACTGGGAGGCATCTGGATGTACACATGGGCGCCGTCGTCGAACGCGCGCACGGGACGCCACGGCACGTCGGGTCCGCCGATCTTGTACGAGAAATTGAGAGCCGCTGGATCGGCCGACTTGAGGCTGGCGACAACGACGCCGTCACTGCCGCTCGCATGCTCCACTCCTGCCTGGCTCGCCTGTCGGTCTGCGTCTCTCATCGCGGCGAGCAGCTCGTCCGTATAGTAGAACTCGACCTGCTCGATACCGTGTCCCTGCCTTGATCGCAGATTCACGTGATAGATGTGGCGCGTTGTGTAGATCGCAAGGTTGGTTCTGATGCCGGGCGCTTGCGGCTTGATCGCCACATGAGGAACCGGGTTCCTGGGATCGCCGGAAGCGGCCGGTGTGGCTTGCCAGCGTTCGGAATCGCCCATCACGACGTCGGTGATGGTTTCCCCGGATTGAAGCTGAATGTCCGTCGATCGGAGCGGCTCACAATCGATGACCGGATCCGGGCGTTCGCCGTAGGGGTAAAGTTGAGCCTGATCGGTCCGGAAGACTTGCCATGAGCCGTCCTGATCGTGCTGCTTGATGGCTGCTCGGACCTCGGGCGGTTGTTGTGCGAGCAGGTCCTCCGCGGTCGGTGGTGTCGGCGTGGCCTCGGCCTCGGGCGCATCTTGAGGAACGATTTCGAGCGGGGGAGGCGGTGCGGGTTGCTTTGCGGCGCAAGCATTGAGCGCCGATGCGGCAAACAACAAGGCTGCGATGATTGTGAGGCGGTTCATCTTGGCGCTCCTCAGCTCTGCTGCTCGGCCCAACTGAGCCGCGTTACGTAAAACCCGAGCGGATTGCTGATCACGGTATCGGTCGAGTTCTGAGGCGAGATCTCAGTTTCGAGGATCGCCTCCCAATGACTGGTTCCGAGCGGCGCGCCGCTCATGTCGAGCGCGGTCTCGCTCCAGCGGACCTGGTAGCTCTTCGGCGAAGCCTGAAGGATCGATTCAATCTGAACGCTGACCGTCTGGTGCTTCATGAGCTGGAACGGGTTCTTCGCGAAATCGTCCGCATGGAAGTACGACTCGAGGAACTTGTTCGCCGCGCCGTGTGCGTGCGCGAGCAAGTCGTTCAGCATGTTCTGTTCCACGGCCGGGTCGCTGCTCACGAATCGCGCGTCCCGGATAAACGTGGCGATCTCGTAGCGCTTCATGCGCTCGATGGTCGCCGGCGTGTTCGAGGCGGTCAGTGCGGTCGGGATAGTGATCGCGTAGCCGAGCTTGTCGACTTCGACCACGAATGGGATCACTTTGGTTCGCGCGCTCATCCACACGATGCCGAGAGCAAGGATGAGGCTGAGGAGCATCAGGCCTGCCGAGGTGATCTGCCAGTTACGTTTTCCAAGGACGAGATCGCCGTAGCGCTCATCCCATTCGCGCCGTGCCTGGATGTAGAACTCGCTTTCCATGTCCGCTCCGGTCCGCCAAGAATTCGTGGCGGCTACGACCACAGCATCAGCAAATGGTAGGCCATTTCCCTTGGGTTCCATGGTGCGGGGGCGGTCTGCTCGACCGTTGCGCGGCGAGCGGCAATTAATGAAACTCGTGTCGGGATTAAAAGTATGCCGAAGTGGCGCGACCTATGGCGCGAGATTTCCGCGGAATCAGAGAAAGCTCGAACGTTGATGATCCGGGATCCCAAATCAGGGAGGGAGAGGTTCGCTGAACTGATTCAAAAGCACGGCGAAGACGGAATGATTCTGCTCAGTCGTGGAAGAGCCTATCAGGAGAATGGCGAGGTGCAGATGGCCTACGC
>JBAPSR010000361.1:0-12848 GCA_049281755.1 Binataceae bacterium (SeqCode) | reverse complement strand
TCGCGCAGGTCCGTCGATGAGGCAACGCGGCGATTCGATTCGCGAACGCCCGCGCGAGGTCTTCCGCCTCGCCGCGCAGCTCGGGAAATCGCTCGACGGAATATGCCGCACCGGCGGCGGCGCCGGCGGCTGCGTCGAGCGCGGTCGCGTTGTCGCCGATAATTGCGTTCGTCACCCTTGCGAAGCGCAGGTCGCCGGGCTTCGGCGTCTCGAGGATTTGGCCGGCCGCGCCACGTTCAAGATGCTCGCGCACGCGCTCGGGTGCGCGGCCCCATACGCCGCGGCGCTTCAGCACCGACACGGCGTCGCCGAACGTGGTTGGGTCGGGAGCGGTCAAGCCGGATCCGATGGTCGCGAGATCGTTTCCGGGCACGTCGGAGAGAACCAGGCCGAAGAGGCGCGCGGGAGTTGCGGCGACGGCGAGTCGTCCGCCTTTGACTGCGGAGAGATGCTTGCGGACCAGATTGAATTCGCGAATCGGAGCGCCCGAGCGCAGGAGAGCCTCGGTGAGCGCGATCTTGTCCTCGAGCAGCACGCCAGGGCAGGGCGCAGAGATTATCGCGGAGGCGCCGCCGGAGAGCGCGACGATTACCAGATCGTCGTCGCGCAGGCCCCGCACCAGATCGAGCGCCGCGTGCGCGCTATGTTCGGAAGCGCGGCCGGGGACGGGATGCTCTCCGCGCAGAACGTCGAAGCGCACGAGCTCGGGAGCGTCGTCGAGCGCGGGGATAACCGCGATCCCGTCGGCGATACGATCGCCGAGGCGCGCTTCCAGAGCCGACGCCATCGCGGCGGCGGCTTTTCCGATCGCGAGCGCGATCACGCGGCGCGCCGATCCGATCGCCTCGGGCAACTCCGCGATTGCACCGTCGAGCGCGCGGTAGATCAGGCGCGCGGGATCGACCGCCGCGATCGCCGCGCGATAGAAACGGATCAGGTCGGCGCGGGCTGCGGCTTCGTGATCAGCGGGAGTCATCGCAAGAGCATTGTGCCACGCGCGCGGGAATGACACATCGCGGAGGTCCGCCGCATGACGCCCGAGGCCGGTGCATGGACGCCCCGGGATTCCTCGCCGGAGCCGGCCCTGAGCAACGTCGAAGGGGCTCGGAATGACGGTTGCGGGCTGTGTGTATGAGTATCGGGGTCCTGAGCTGAACGTTCATCTCATCTGCCGAGCTCCCGATCGTCATTCCGAGCCTTGGGCGAGGAATCCCGAGGCGGTTATGCTCGGGACGTGCGGACGGCACCGAGAGTCGCCAGGTGTGCGATTTAACGCGGATGCATCGTTTTGATTTCGCCGGATTTCATCGCTACCAGGACTGTGGTTGCGATCGCGGCGAAGATCCCGGTGCCTACTACGCCGGGAATCGCGAGCAGCTCTTTGTCGAGCTTCGCAGGGTTGTGGATTTCCTTGACCGCGCAATCGAGGATCAGGTTGCCGTTATCGGTGATGAAATCGGCGCCATCTTTTCGGCGCACTGCCGGCCTGAGACCGAATGCCGCCACTCGGCGTATCACCAGGGGCGCCGCGAACGGCACTACTTCGACGGGAAGGCTGCCGCGCGCGCCGAGCTTGCGCACGAGCTTTTCTTCGCCGACCAGGATTACCACCTTGCGCGACGACGCGGCGACGATTTTCTCGCGCACCAGCGCGCCGCCGTAGCCTTTGATCAGGTTGAGGCGCGGATCGACTTCGTCGGCGCCGTCAAAGTCGATATCGATCTTCGGCGCGTCGGCGAGCGCGACGATCTCGATTCCGAGCGAGCGCGCCAGCTCTTCGCTCGCGCGCGAGGTGGGCACTCCGCGCACCGCGATCAGGCTCTGCCCGAGCGCGTTGATAAACGCGGTCGCGGCGCGGCCGGTCCCAAGGCCGATGGTGTGATGCGGGCGGACGGTCTTGAGCGCGAATCGGCCGAGCGCCTGCATCTGGTCGAGCGCATCTGAACTTCCGTGCGCATTCTGGATCGTTGAGGTCGAGGTCCCCATGGCCCAGTCCCCCTCGCGAATGCTTCGGGCGGCGCGCTACTTGCCGTTGCGAAGCAGGTTCATGAACTCGTGGCGGGTTTCGTGATTGGTCCGGAACACGCCAAGCATCGCGGAGGTCGTGACCCACGAGTTCTGTTTCTGCACCCCCCGCATCCGCATGCACATATGCTCGGCCTCGAGCACCACGGCAACTCCGAGCGGCTCGATCTCTTCCATGATGGTCGATGCGATTTGCGTCGTCAGACGCTCTTGCACCTGGAGCCTGCGGCAAAACATCTCGACCATCCGCGCGAGCTTCGAGATTCCGACGATTCTTTTGTTGGGCAGGTACGCAACGTGCGCCTTGCCCATGAAGGGGAGCAGGTGATGCTCGCAGAGCGCGTAGAAGTCGAGATCCTTGCACAGGATGATCTCCTGGTAATCCTCCTCGACGAACAGCGCGCCATTGATCGCGGTTTTGGGATCCTGCTTGTAGCCGGCGGTCAGAAATTCGTAGGCCTTGACCACGCGAAACGGGGTGCGCAGCAGGCCCTCGCGCTCGGGATCTTCGCCGACGTAGCGCAGAAGGGTGCGGACCGCTTCTTCGGCCTGCAGACGCTCGCGCTCGGAGCGCGCGGTGGAGTTATCCGGGAGATTTCGGATTACAGATTTTCGGCTTTGCGCCATTTGCTGAACTCCAATGCAAGCTCGATCGCCAGCGACGGTCCACCGCCGCTCATTATCGCAAAGCCCGCGGCTTCGCTGCCGAGCGATCTCATCAGTTCCAGATTGTGCTTGATAGAGAAGGCCCGCGCCGCGTCCTCGCTCATCCCCGAGTAACGCTCGAGATGGAGGCTGGCTCCTTTCAAATCCTTGACCCTGTCCTGCATGTATTTCGCCATGCCCGGCCGCTTGATCGGCATAATCCCGAGCATCACGGCGATTCCTAACCGGCTGGCCTGCGCGAGGAAACGGCGCGCGGTTTCGGCCTCGAAGATCGGCTGGGTCAGCACGAACTTCGCGCCGGCGCGCGCGCGCCGCTCGAGCAGCTCGATCTCGCGCTCGAAGTTCTTGCGATAAGGATTCGCAACCGAGCCGGCGTAGATCGACGGCAGCGTTTTGAGGCGCTCCTTGCCCTCGCCGGTGTCGCCGCAATTGAGCATCGCGATCATCGCGAGCAGGCTGAAGGCGTCGAGGTCGTGCACCGCCGCCGCGCCGCCGGGTGGAAGCTTGTCGCCGGTCAGAGCGACCACGGCGTCGATTCCGAGCGCGCCCGCGCCGAGCAGATCGGACTTGAGCGCCAGGCGGTTGCGGTCGCGGCAGGAGACGTTCAGCACCACCGGAATTTCCAGTCGCGCCTTGATGATCGAGGCAAAGGCGAGCCCCGACATCTTGACCTGGCCGAGCGCGTTGTCGGTCAGATTGATCGCGTCCACGTGACCGCGCAGAGCGGCCAGATGGCGCAGCAGCAATTCAGGATTCACGCCGCGTGGCGCAGAGACTTCAACCCACAAAGCGGGGCGGCGCGAGGCAAGGCTTTCGGCGACGTTACCGGGCACTCAGCGCCTCCGATCGCACCATCGCGCAGGCATCACGCCTGGCGCCGCTCGGTCGCCTTAACCTTCTGGTACTTGCGATAGTCGTATCCCGTCGCCATCGCCATGAGCAGCGGCTCCATCCCGCCTTCGCGTTCGCGGCGCAGCACGCGCAGGCGATCGAAGAACTCGTTGAAGTCCTTGTCGACGCGCGGACGCCCTTCGAGCGGGGCGAGAAAGAAATCGTGCAGACGGGTGACGGTGAAACGCAGCGAGGAAAAGCGCAGCTCGTTGGGGAACGCATCCCATTCCGCCAGCGACAGCGTGCGCACGGATTCGTAGCCCCCCAAAAGGGCGCGGAAACGATCGAGCGAATAGGCGCCGTCGACGAAACATAGCGCGTTGACTGCGGTTGCGATGTCGAAGATAAACTTTCCGCGGCAGGCGGCTTCGAAATCGAGCACCGCGGTCAGCTTTTCACCGCGAAACAGCAGATTGTCGGGAAACAGATCGCCGTGGATTATGCCCTTGGGCAGCTTGCCTTCGAGGTAGCGGGTCAGGTACTCGACCTCGTCGTCAAGGGTGCGGCAGATTTTGCGGAAGTAATTGGGCAGGCGGCTGCGCACGCTCAGGTAGAGATCGGCAATTCGTTCGAAGCTGAAGCGGTTGTCGATGCCCTTCTTGTAGGCTTTGCCGATTACATGCAGGTCGCCGAGGGCGTGGCCGATAGTCTCGAGATGCGAGAGCTTGATCTTCTCCGCCGGAAGCATCCGGCCTTCCTGGTAGCGGAACAGCGAGACGCATTTGTTGTTGAACGCGCGATAGAAGCGGCCCATCCGATCCTGCATCGGATGCGGACACGGGAAGCCGTGCTTGCGCACGAACGAGAGCAGATCGATCTCGCGCTTGAGCTCGTTCTCGCTCTTGACCTCGTCGATACGGAGCAGGAACTTTCCCTTGGCGGTCTCGAGGATGTAATTGCTATTGACCGAGCCTTCGGCGACGCCGGTGGCGCCGCTAACGCGCCCGAGCGCGTAATCGTCGGATAGTTCCTTGAGGAACGGTTTGCTTAACTCGGTATAAACTGCCATGCGGGAATGTTCGATCCGGTACGTCGCCGGAAGTGTAGAGCCATAGTCAGGGTGGGTCAACTAGGGTCCGGAAAAAGAGCCTTTTTAAACCTCTGTTCGAGAATACTCAGCAATGCAACAAATTCGCGGGGTTAGAAATCATACGAACCCAAATGGGAGAATAGCATGCCAGTCAAGAAAAAAACGGTGAAATCGGCGGCCCGACCCGTCAAAGCTGCGGCGTCGGCGGCCTCGGCACCCGCCTCGGTCGCGCTGGAAGGGCGCAAAGCGCCGGTATTCGAGCTGCCTTCGGGCGAAGGCGTGATGGTCAAGCTTGCCGATTTGGTCCGCAAAGGGACCGTGGTGCTGTATTTCTATCCGAAAGACATGACGACAGGATGCACCGCCGAGGCGTGCAGCTTCCGCGACAATCTGGCCGGCGTGCGCAAGCTCGGCGCGCAGATAATCGGCGTCAGCGCCGACGCGCCCGCGTCACACGAGAAGTTCACGGGCAAGTACGAGCTTAACTTTCCGCTGCTCAGCGATATCGACAATAAGGTCGGCAAGCTCTACGGCGTGTACAAGATGAAGTCGATGTACGGGCGGCAGTACATGGGAATCGAGCGCACCACGTTCGTGATCGATCGCGCGGGCGTAGTCCGAAAGGTCTTCCCCAAGGTGAAGGTGACAGGACACACCGAGCAGGTGGTCGCGGCGCTCAAGGCACTGGGCTGATCAGCGCGCGCGTATTACGACGCGGCGTCGCTCTCGCCGCCGCCGAGCAGGTTTTGACGCAGGAAGGCGCGCAGGTCCGGGGATACCTGGTTGCCCAGGCGATGGCCCTGCGGAAAATAGTGCGTCTCGACGTGCGCGCCGCGCTCGCGCAGGGCGCTGGCGAGATCCTGCGCCTGGCTTACGGGAGTCGCCTTGTCGCCTTCGCCGTGGAGGATCAGCACGCTGCATCCGAGGCGGTTCGGCAGATGCCGAATCACGCTGCGCTCGGCCAGCACGCGCTTGCTCGGCCATACTTCGTGCAGAATTGCGAGCTTGGTCCGAAGGGTGGTTTCGGGCCACAGGCTCAGCATGTCGTAGGCGCCCGATTGCAGGATGAGCACGCGCGGGCGCGAATCGTAGTCCATCAGCAGTCCGGCGGCGACGGCGCCATTGCCGAGACCCCACACTGCGATCCGCGACGCGTCCACGTCGGGGCGCGCCGCCAGCAGGTCGAGCGCTTTGCGCGCAGCCGCGACCGCCTGCGGACCGACATAGCGGCTCGGCCCGGAAGAATGCCCGTAGCCGGGGATGCTCACGCACGCGACCTGGATACCCATCGCGACGATATACGCGTTGGAATCGACGCAGCGCTCGGCAGTGTCCTCGCCGTTGAGCACCAGCATCGCGGGCAGCCGTCCTGGCTCGTCGCTGCGGGTCAGGTAACCGGCAATCTGATATTTGTTGGGGCCAAGAGCGACCGCAAAATTAAACGGCGCGGTATTGGGATGCCGCTTCAGAAACGATACGGGGCGGACTCTGCAAGCGGGCAGCGCCGCGACCATCGCGACCAGGGCAATCACTGCGGCGGCAACGCGCGCGAACGATCGTCGCGATTGTGGGTCTAAATCCGAGCTGGCGGAAGCCGCCATGTTGGTTTCCATAGAAGGCCCAAATCTATACCAGCGCGGCAAGGAGGGAAACACATGAGGCGTGGACTCGCAGCATGGACGCCTCTGGATTTCTCGCCCGAGGCTCGAACTGACGATTTCGAAGGTTCCGGCCTTGAGGAGACAGACGGTCAATAATCCGGATCCTGCTTGCGTTCCCAAGACAAAGAGTCAGCGGACAATTGCAGGGCTTCAAGGATATGCCGGATCGTGGTTGTGATCTCTTCAATGCTTTGAGAACGGCGAACAAGATAAAGGGTCGTGGTATCGGACGGCTCACCTCGGTAGTGGCGTAGAGCAAATGGGCAGGAATCATTCAGCAACAATTCTGCGCTCTCAAAAGTATCAAGGTCGTCGGTGGAGTCCACAAACCGAATGCCATTGAGCCGGAAAAACGAGACCGGCTTTCTAATAATAGCCTGAGGCGTCAGGTCTCGGTTAGAAAGAACTCCCAATGGGATTTCTGTCAGCATTTCTTCAAGGCTGCTCGTTTCTGATCGTCAGTACCGTAATCACGGCAAAGCCAAGACTATTGATTGCGACGCCCGGTGTGCTTCCATCGGCGTACCAGTACGCAATGTTTGGCGTACCCGAACCTTTTGTTGGAACAATAGCGGTGGTGAACTCAATTCCCCGCGTTCCCGATTGGAGTGGCCCGCGATAGGCCTTGACGCATGGGATGACGCCATAGATGGAAGGGCTACCCCAAATTTCTTTGGATACGACTTGTTGTTTTGCGACGGCGCTCGTTTGCCCGACGGGTGTCTCGACACGATGGTAGAGGGTACTCCGAGTGTGAACCACGCATGCCCCCAAGTGTGGTTGAAACGAGACATCTCAAAACCATTATGAGCCATCCCGTCAGATCGAACAATCCGGGTGTCTTGGTTTAGACAAAGCCTCGCGGGGGCGATTGAATCGTGCGGGGGTTTCGCCAATACTTCTTGATTCACCGGGCGGGTTCAGGACCACCCACATCATCATGGATAACTGATGGCGACGCACTCATCAGCGGTAATTGATTTCGACAAGAATGGCGGCGTTATCCCTGTGATCGCGCAGGATTACCTGAGCCATCGCGTCCTGATGCTGGCGTATATGAATCGCGAGGCGTTCGAGGAGACGGTGGCGACGCGGCGCGCGTGCTACTTCTCGCGCTCGCGCAATAAGCTCTGGCGCAAGGGCGAGGAGTCCGGCAATTTCCAGATCGTGCACGAGATCCGGCTCGACTGCGACGAGGACGCGGTTCTCCTGATGGTCGAGCAGGCGGGCGACGGCGCGGCCTGCCATGAAGGCTACGAGTCCGACTACTTCCGCGTCCTCGAGGGCGAGGATTGGCGCGTCGTCGACAAGCGCGTCGTCGATCCCGCCAAGTACGGCCCGAACTACGGCCATCAGAAGAAGCCGGTAGCTTGACGCCCCGCGCATAACGCCCAGCGCATAACGATAGACCGATGGCCGACAAGAAGCTCAAATTCGGAATCCCAAAGGGCAGTCTCGAGCAGAAGACGCTGGAGTTGCTGCGCAAGTCGGGCTGGCGTATCCAGGTGGACGCTCGCTCCTATATTCCCACGATCGATGACCCCGGGCTCGCCTGCCGCATCCTGCGCCCGCAGGAAATTCCGCGCTACATCGCGGACGGCTCGCTGGATGCGGGAATCGCCGGCAGCGACTGGGTGGCGGAGAACAACGTCAGCCTCGAGCAGGTCGAGAGCTTCATCTATTCGAAGGTATCGATGCAGCCGGCCAGGTGGGTCCTGTACGTGGCGCAGAACTCGCCGATCAAGCGGCTCGAGGATTTGGCGGGCAAGCGCGTCGCGACCGAGATCGTGCAGTTCGTCAAACGCACCTTCGCCGAACGAAAAGTTAAAGTAGAAGTTGAATTTTCCTGGGGCGCGACCGAGGCCAAAGTCGCCGAGGGAATTGTCGACGCCGCGGTGGACGTGACCGAGACCGGCTCCTCGATCCGCGCCAACGGCCTGCGGATCGTCGAGGAGCTGCTGGTTTCGAATCCGGTCCTGGTCGCCAATCCGGCGGCGTGGGCCGACGAATGGAAGCGCGCGAAGATCCGGCAGATCGGCGTCCTGATGCGCGCGGCGCTCGACGCCGAGAACCGCGTGATGATCAAAATGAATGTGCTGCGCGCCAATGTCGAGAAAGTAATCGCACTGCTGCCCGCGTTGACCGCGCCGACGATCTCGCATCTGTACCCGTCGCCGGTGCTCAAGGGCGAGGAATGGCTCGCGGTCGAGACGGTAATCGCGGAGCAGACGGTGCGCGAATTGTTCCCGAAGTTGCTCGAGGCGGGCGCGGTTGGAATAGTCGAGTTCTCGCTCAACAAGATTATCTGAGCGCACGCGATAACCGCGATGACGAGCCGCGATATCACCTTTCCCACTAAGCGCGGCCATCCGATGCGCGCGGCGATCGCCGGCGAAGAAGACGGCGCAAAGCGTCCCGGCGTGATCGTTATCCACGAAATCTTTGGACTCAACGACGATATCCGCCGCATCACCGCGCGAGTTGCGGGACTGGGCTACGTCGCGATGGCGCCCGATCTGTACGACGGCTCGGGGGTGCGCGCGATTTGTATTGCCCGCACCCTGATGGCTTTGAATCGCGGCGCGGGACAGCCGTTCGAGGATTTGGAATCCGCCCGCGAGTTTCTGGCCGCGCAGCCGGGTGTCGATAGCTCGCAAATCGGCATAATCGGATTCTGCATGGGCGGCGGCTTCGCGCTGTTGTATGCGGTGCGCGCGCCGATGAACGCGTGCGCGACGTTTTACGGCGACGTTCCCAAGAGCGGCGAGAAAATTCGCGGCGTATGCCCGGTGCTCGGCGGCTACGGCGCCGACGACAAGCTGTTCGCGTCGCAGGGGCGCAGGCTCGAGAAGCTGCTCACCGAAAACGGCGTCGAGCACGACGTGAAGATCTACGACGGCGCCGGGCACAGCTTCATGAGCCGTCACGAAGGCACGCTTGCAACGCTCGCAGCCTACGGGCCGATGAAGGTGGGCTACAATCACGACGCCGCCGAGGATAGCTGGAAGCGAATCGACGCGTTCTTCGCGCGTCATCTCGGCCGCTGAACGCAGAGCGCTAGCCGATGCCTGTCGCGAAAAAAGCACGCACCGCCGATCTCGCACCGCGCGCGGCGCGAATCAGCCGTATCCTGGCGCGGCTCTATCCGAAAGCGCGAATTAGCCTCGATTTCTCGACGCCGTGGCAATGCCTCGCCGCGACGATCCTATCGGCGCAATGCACCGACGAGCGGGTCAACAAAGTGACGCCCGCGCTGTTCAAGGAATTTCCCGACGCACGCGCGACCGCGTCGGCGCGGCCCGAGCGGCTTCACGAATTGATTGCTTCGACAGGATTTTTTCGCCAGAAGACAAAATCCCTGATGAATACGGCGCGGCTACTGGTCGAGCGCCACGGTGGCGAGGTTCCCGAGGCGATGGAGGATCTGGTCGCGTTGCACGGAGTGGGGCGCAAGACCGCCAACGTGATTCGCGGCCACGTTTTTGGTCTGCCGGGATTCGTGGTCGATACGCACGTGCGCCGGGTATCGAATCGGCTGGGACTTACGCGCAGTTCCGATCCGGTAAAGATCGAGAGCGAAGTGTCGGCGCTGTTGCCGCCCAAAGATTGGACCCCATTCTCGATGCGCCTGATCCTGCATGGACGCCAAGTCTGTTCGGCCCGCGCTCCGAGGTGCGAGGCCTGCGCGCTTTCGCCAGACTGCCCGAAGATCGGGGTCAAACCTTGATACTGATGTGCCGTTCCCGCACGCGTTTGCTGCCGCGCGCGTGGAATCCCGAAGAACCCCGGATGAGAGGCCGCTGCATGAGGCGTGGATTCGGAGCACGAACGCCTCGGGATTTCTCCCGAGCCTGCCCTGAGCAACGCCGAAGGGGTCGAAATGACGGATGTGGGCTTGGCGCATGAGTATCGTGTCTAAGCCGAGCCCTCGATCGTCATTTCGAGCTCTTGGCGAGAAATCCCGAGGCGTTCATGCACTTACTCGCGAAGGTTGACAGGCCGACAGACGCGCACAGGACTTTTCGCGCGGGGAAGGAACGGATGGAACGCGCCGCGAGGTGCGTATTTGAACATCGGCGGCGAAATGCAATAATCTCGTATCGCGTGCCCGGCTACCGGGGCCCATTTCCGTGAAACTTCGGCTGGACGACATAACCGCCGAGGCGAAGGAGATTTCCTTTGCCGAGCCGGAATCTGAAATCAACCGTATTTTGGGGCAGGGGCCCGTGCGCGAGTACCAGGTGGAAGGACCGATTGCCGTGAATGTTTCGTATTATCGAGCGGGGGTGGACCTGTTCTTTGCCGGACAGATCCAGGCGCGCACCGGCGCGGCCTGCGCCCGCTGCGCCGAAGAATTCGACGCATCGTCCTCAGCCCCGTTTCGGTTCGTTCTGTCGCCCCGCTCGATTGGTCTCGCCAACGAACATAATCTCAAGGTCGATGACCTAGAGTTTTCGACTTATGATGGAGACGAGATTGATCTGAGTCCGCTGATTCGCGAGCAGTTGATGCTCTCGCTGCCGACGCGTCCGTTGTGCCGCGAGGATTGCCGGGGGCTGTGCCCGCATTGCGGGATCAACCTGAACCGGGAATCGTGCGGATGCCGCGAAGAGCGGCTTGATTCGCGGCTGGCCGCGATACGATCGTTCAAGGTCTCGCGCCAGTAGCATTGGTCCAATTCAAAGCGCAGGAAGAAACTGACATGCAAGCACCCAAACGCCGAACCTCCCACTCGAAGAAGAATCAGCGCCGCTCGCACGACGCCTTGCGCGCCGTGAATCCCGGCACCTGCGCGAGTTGCGGCGAGCCCGCGCTGCCGCATCATGTTTGCAGGCATTGCGGCTCTTACCGCGGCCGTGAAGTCGCCGCGGTAAAGGAATAGCGGGCGCAGGGTTATCCGCTTGAAGATCGCGCTCGACGCGATGGGGGGCGATCTCGCACCCAAGGCTGCGGTCGAGGGTGGCGTGCTCGCCGCACGCGATTTCGGTATCGAGATCGTGCTGGTGGGCGACCGCGACCTGGTAGCCAAAGAACTCGCCGAACACGACACCAAGGGCCTCAGCATCCGGATCGAGCACGCGCCCGAAGTGGTGCTGATGGACGATTCGCCGCTCGAATCGATCTTGAGCAAGCCGGGCTCGTCGCTGCATATCGGATTTCATCTGGTAAAAGACCTGAAGGCCGACGCGTTCGTCAGCGCCGGAAATTCCGGTGCGATGATGGTCGCCGCCTCGGTGATCCTGGGAAATCTTCCTCATGTCGATCGGCCGGCGATCGGAACGATCGTGCCGACCACAGAAGGACAGGCGCTGCTGATCGACGCCGGCGCCAACACCGAGGTCAAGCCGCTCAACCTCGCGCAGTTCGCAGTGATGGGCGCGGTTTACTGGCGGCGCGTACGCAACGTCTCGGTTCCGCGGGTCGGGATTTTGTCCAACGGCGAGGAAGCTTCCAAGGGCACCGAGCTCACACGCGCGGCGGCCGCGATGCTCGGGCAAATGTCCTCTTACGTCAACTACATCGGCTACGTCGAAGGGCGCGATATCAACCGCGCCAAGGCCGACGTGATCGTGACCGACGGCTTTACCGGCAACGTCGCGCTCAAGACGATGGAGGGGCTGTCGTCTCTGATTCGCGGAAATCTGCGCGAGCTTCTGAGCGGAAGCTGGGCCGGAAGAATCGCTTACTTGCTGATCCGCAAACGGCTTGGCGGGATGATCGAGAAGCTCGATCCGCACGAAGTCGGCGGCGCGCCGCTGCTCGGCGTCAACGGCGTTGCGATTATCGCGCATGGATCGTCCAATGCGCGCGCGATTCGTAACGCGGTCCGCGCGGCGGCAAACGAATCTCTGGTGCGGCACGTCAATCCTGAGATCATTGAAATTCTCGCGCGCACCCAGAGCGCCGGCACGACCAAGCCCGCGGGCAAAGGTATCCGCGCGCTATTCAGCAAGATGCGCGAGCGCCTGCAGCGCCATCCGAAAGATGCCGCATCGCCGCAGGGCGATTCGCAAGGGACTCCGAAAGAAGTTGCGGCCGAGGTCGTCTATCCCGGCGGCGCATCGGCGCCGGCAAAATCCGCGAACCCAACCGGCGAGCTCGCGCAGACGGAAAATAAACCTCCGGAACCGCGGCCGGCGGAGAATCACAATCCCGCCGTGCGCGAAAATTCCTCGCCGTCGCAGCCGGCGATCTCGACCAACGGAACTACCTCGAGCGGACACGCCGAAGCGGCGAAACCCGATGCGTCCAAAGACCCCGCCAACCGCGAATCCAACTGACGCTTCGGATCGGATCTGAAATGAAACTTGCCTACCTGTTCGACGGACAAGGCTCGCAACGCGTCGGGATGGGCGCGGAGTTGGCCGCAAATTTCCCGGTCGCGCGCGCGGCCTTTGACGAGGCCGATGCCGCGCTGGGGTTCAAGCTCTCGCGGCTATGCTTCGAGGGGCCGGAAGACGAGCTGAGGCTGACCGCAAACACGCAGCCCGCGATCGTCGCGGCGTCGATCGCGGCGTTTCGCGTCTTCGAGCAGGAAGCGGGGGCGCGGGCCGAAGTGGCTGCCGGCCACAGCC
>JBAPSR010000360.1:0-5419 GCA_049281755.1 Binataceae bacterium (SeqCode) | reverse complement strand
GCCTGAGCCACTGAAATCGCCGATCGATCCTCTCCTCTCATCGCGCAGCCCAATGCCCGACCGGTTTGAGAAGAAATTCTTCGACCGGAATTCCGTCGCCGCCCACGAGCAATTCGCGGGCTGGCTTGAATGCTTCAGCAAAGGCCGCGAGGCCTGGGTGGGAATCGCGAATGCGACCGCTCTTTACCTCGATCGCGGTAACCGCGCGCCCAGCGTGCGCGACGAAGTCCACTTCGCGGTTGCGCTCTCGCCAATAGAAGAGCTCGCATTCGCCCGTGGCCGCCGCATTGGCGAGGTGCGCTCCGATGGCCGACTCCACCAAGCGTCCCCAAAACTCGCGATCCTCTTTTGCCTGCGCGAAAGAGAGCCCGGACTGGGCCGTCATCAGAGCGGTGTTCAAGACTTGGAGCTTGGGGCTAGACCCCTTTTGCCGCACAGGATGGCGGGCGAACTTGGACAGGCCAGCGAGCAATCCGGCTGCGCCGAGCAGCTCGAGATAGTGCGCGAGCGTCGTCGTATTGCCGGCATCGTGAAGTTGACCGAGCATCTTGGTGTAGGACAGCACTTGTCCCGAGTAGCGACAGCCGAGTTCGAATAGGCGCCGTAGAAGGGCGGGCTTGTCCACGCGAGCGAGCAGCAGCACGTCTCTAGAGATCGTTGTTTCCACCAACGCGTCGAGGATGTAGCGCCGCCAGCGTTCGGGCTCCTTCGCCAGCGGCGCGGCGCCCGGATAGCCGCCAAAGTACACATATTGGTCCACGGAAAAGTCGAACGCGGTTTGCATCTCCGCAAAGGACCAGTGAGGCAGATGAAGGACCTCGAAGCGGCCGGCCAGGCTCTCGGTGAGGCCCTGCTGCACCAGCAGCGGTGCGGAACCGAGCAGCACCACCTTGATCCGGCGCTTCGCGCGCGTGTCCTCGTCCCAAAGGCGTTTGACGGATTCCGGCCAGTTGACCGCCTTTTGCACCTCATCGAGAACGAGGATCGCTCCGCTTGGACCGGCCGAGAGGCGCGCAGCCTCCCATTGCTGCGCGATCCAGTCCGCGCCGCGCAGAGTAGGTTCGTCGGCACTGGCAAAGCGGACGGCAACTCTGATGTCTTCGGTGACTTGCTGAACCAGGGTGGTTTTACCGACTTGACGCGCTCCGGCCACCACCTGGATGTGCCGCCGCGGTTCCCGCAGTCGGCGGGCGAGTTCGGCAGCTTGAGGCCGCCGAAACGGTTCTGACGATTTGCTCACGATATTGAGTATTTTTACTCACTGTCTTGAGTAATGCAAATATCTATAATCAAGCCTGAGAGCCTAGGCTTCAGAACTCGTGGGTATCCCAACTGTCGTCCTACTCGGCAGTAGCGTCAGAATCGCGAAGATTATGAGGGCCGCGATCCATGCGGCGGCGCCGCTGATTAGCGGCTGATGACCCCATCCTGCGAGCCATCCCGGTAGGATTGCGCGCTCCGCGATCATCTTGGGCCACAGCTTCGAGCCGAGCACGAAGCCCGAATGCAATCCGATCGAGAAATAGACCGAGCCGGTTACGATGTACGCCTGTGCGAGCACGATCCCGAGCAGGAAAAGGCCGAAGAGCGTTGGAAGAGCGGTCGCCGGATCCGCAAATTGCGCGCCCGAGCCGGCCAGCGTGCGGATTCCAGCGCTCAAATCGAGTCCGGCGACATAGAAGTGCGCGGGCGAGCGCACCAGATGCGCGAGCGCGTATATCGCCGAGCTTGCGAGGAGCGCGCCGATGCGTCCGAAGTCGTCGCACATGCCGCCGAACAGGAACGCACGAAAAAAAGCCTCTTCGAGAATTCCGATCACGATTGCGGCGGCGACGTACTTCGGCAGCAAATTTCCCGCGCGCGCGATCGCTCCTTCGCGCGCCGCTCCCAGAGCGAACGCAGCGGCAAACAGGATCGCCATCACGATAATCGCGGCCGCGAATCCTAAGAGCGCTCGCGACGCGCCGCTGCGCGGATTCTTGAAACCCGTGCGCAGCAGCGCGAGCAATCCCAGCGCTCGCGCGGCATAAAGGATTACGCCGAACAGCGCGAGCATCACGACTCGATCGAAGACGCGCGGAAACGGAATCCTGAATCCGGCCCTGGCGACCGCGAGCGCCGCGAACGGCGCGATTATCACGGCGGCGGCAAGCCCGATGACGAGCGCGATCGCAAATTTTGCGGTGAACGATTTGCGCATCAAACTATTTCGTGCGCGTTGGCGCGCCCATCGGATCGATCTGCGGCTCGATCGCGATCTCGACCGGGCACACGCGCGCAGGCATCCGAACGATCTGGATTACCGCGTCTGCTATATCGCCCGCCGTGAGCATCGCGGCCCGGTCGAGCCGCTTGTTGGCCGGAATCAGCGCGGTATCGACCAGGCCCGGCACGATCACCGAGAGCTTGATTGCGCGGCTGCGCAGCTCGGCGAAGGCGGCATGCGTGAACGCGACCAGCCCGGCCTTTGCGGCGGCGTACACGGCTTCCCCGGCGGGAGTTTTTTTGGCGGCAGCCGAGGCGATGTTGACGATCGTCCCGCCGCCCTGAATCGTCATCGTTTCGACCGCCATCCGCGCAATCCCGATCGGCGCGCGCAAATTCACCGCGAGGATTCGATCCACCTCGTCGTCGCTCATCTTCGCAAGCGCAGTCCGCGCCGGCGCCCATCCGGCATTGTTGATGATCACGTCGATACGCCCGTAGTGCTCGATTGCGGTCGAGATCAGATCGCCCGGCGCCTCTGCCTGCGCGAGATCGAGCAGCACGATCAGCGAGCGCTCGGGCGCAAGTCCCGTCAGGGCGCGGGTTTCGGCCAGCTCTTCGCCGGTGCGCGCGACCAGGCATAGCGCGTAACCCTCGCGCGCGAGCGCGAGCGCGATCGCGCGGCCGATTCCGCGGCCGGCGCCGGTAACGATCGCGACCTTGTCCGCTTTGGATTCTGCCATGCGCGTTTTCCGTGTACCGTGCGGGCCGCCGCGCAAAGATACTTGCGCCACGCGGTAGAGTTGCACAGACTGACTAGCATAAATCGCGGCCGCGTGCGGGAACCCTCCCGTGCGGCACGGAGGGGGGCGGCCAGCCGCCGCTTGACGCAGATGAACAGCCAAGTCTTTCGCGAATACGATATTCGCGGAATCGTCGAGACGGATTTCGACGATCAATTCGTTCGCGATCTCGGCCGCGCGTACGCGACGGTCCTGTCCCGCGCCGGCAAGCGCACCATCACGCTGGGCCGCGATTGCCGCCTGTCCTCACCGTCGCTCCACGATCGCCTGCTCGAAGGTCTGCTTCCGGCCGGAATCAACGTGGTCGATATCGGCGTGGTGCCGACTCCGCTGCTCTACTTCTCGGTGCTGCACTGGAAGATGGACGGCGGCGCGATGATCACCGGCAGCCACAACGCGGCGGAATACAACGGGTTCAAGCTGGGCGTCGGACCCACCACGATTTTTGGCGAGGAAATTCAAAACGTCCGCAAAATTATCGAATCGCGCGATTACGTGAAGAATGGCGCTCCGGGCAAGCTCTCCGAAAAACCGATCATCCCCGAATACAACGATTTCATTCTCGGCCAGTTCAAGCTCCGCAAGGGGATGAAGGTCGCCGTCGACGGCGGCAACGGATGCGGCGGCGTTATCGCGGCGCCGCTGATGAAGCAGCTCGGACTCGAGGTCAAGGAATTGTTCATCGAGATGGATGGGCGCTTCCCGAACCATCATCCCGATCCGACAGTCGAAGAGAACATGCGTTTTCTGAAGGCCGCGGTTAAGGAGCAGGGCTCCGAGGTCGGAATCGCTTACGACGGCGACGCCGACCGCGTCGGCGCGATCGACGAAAACGGGCGCATCGTCTGGGGCGACGAGCTGATGGTTGCGTTCTCTCGCGCGATTCTTAAAACCAATCCGGGCGCGGCGATAATCGGCGACGTGAAATGCTCCAAACGGATGTACGACGATATCGCGCGCAACGGCGGGCGTCCGATCATGTGGAAGACCGGCCATTCGCTGATCAAGAGCAAGCTCAAAGCTGAGCACGCGGCGCTGGCGGGCGAGATGAGCGGGCATATGTTTTTCGCCGACCGCTATTTCGGTTTCGACGACGCGATCTACGCTTCGTTCCGATTGCTCGAGATCGTGAGCAACGAGCGCCGCGGCCTGGGCGCGATCCTGGCCGATCTTCCCAAGAGCACTTTCACCCCCGAGATTCGCCTCGATTGTCCCGACGACCGCAAATTCGAAGTCGTGCGCCGCGCGGCCGAATATTTTCGCGCCAAGTACGACACGACCGATATCGACGGCGTGCGCGTCAACTTCCCTGACGGATGGGGCCTCGTGCGCGCCTCGAACACCCAGCCCGCGCTGGTGATGCGCTTCGAGGCCGACAACGCCGCGCGGATGAACGAAATTCGCGCGTTGTTCGAAAACAAGCTCAAGGAACTGGGCGCGATCTAGCAGAGTGCGGAAAACCTCGATGCTATTACAACGGCTTGCGCGCTCTGCGAAGAGAGCTGGCTGCGATCCTTTAGCTCTCCCCCTCCGGGGGAGATTACAGAGAGGGCAGGAGGGTGCGGAAAGTCCTTTTTCCGCGCCTTGCGAGTGATGGCTCCGCGCGCTGCGCTCTCGGCGCTGATCATCGCGGGTGGACGCGGCACCCGGCTGTGGCCCGCCAGCCGCGAGCATCAGCCCAAGCCGCTTTTTTCCGCCGACGGCAAACTCTCGCTGCTCGAAGCGACGATCGCGCGGCTTCATCCGCTGATCGCGCGCGAGCGGATTTTCGTGCTCGTAGCCGCCGCGCATGCGAGCGCGTTTCGCCGCGCGCTCAAGGGACTCATCCCCGCGCGAAATCTGATCGTAGAGCCTGCGGCGCGCGGCACCGCGGTCGCGATCGCCTACGGGATGGCGGCGATCGAGCGGTGCGCGGGAGCGGGCGTCGTCGCAGTGATGCCTGCCGATCACATTATCGAGCCGGCCGCGGGTTTCCGCGCGACGATCGCCGCGGCATCGACGCTCGCTGCGTCGAGGCGTGCGATCGTCGTGATCGGAATCGTGCCGACCCGTCCCGACCCCGGATTCGGCTATCAGAAGATTGGCGCAACGATCGGCGCGGGTTTCAAGGTCGAGCAATTCGTTGAAAAACCACCGCTGGCGCGCGCCCGCCGGATGGTGCGCTCGGGCAAGTATCTGTGGAACGCCGGGATGTTCGTGATGGACTCGCGCACGCTCGAAGCCGAGCTTCGCGCGCATACTCCGGCGCTCGCGGCGGCAGCGAAGGCGCTCGCCACGATGCCGCGCGCGAAATTCGCGCGCGCCTACAAGAAGCTAAAGTTCGACGCGTTCGATCGCGAGGTGATCGAGCGCAGCCGCAACGTGCTCGGCGTGCGCGCGCGCTTCGGATGGCACGATGTCGGCTCGTGGGA
>JBAPSR010000359.1:0-3473 GCA_049281755.1 Binataceae bacterium (SeqCode) | reverse complement strand
CGTCTCCTGCGGACGCGAAGACCTGTGCGCGAAGGTGGCTGGCAAGGACCTTGCCCCAATCACGCTGATCCGTGCGAAACGCGACGCGAAATACAACGCTGTGGCGCTGAGGCGGATGCTGGCGCGCAGGATCGCTGCGACGATAAAGGCGATGGTGGAAACCCCCGCCTGCGCGATCACCGTCACTGACGGCGCGAAGCCGGGGCCGGCGGTCACCTATGGGGACATTTTCATCCTGACCAACACCAACGCCGAAGGAGTCAAACTAGCCGAGTATCTTCGCGCCGAAGGGGTTCCGTATGCATTCTACAAACGCGAAGGATTGTTTCAGACCGACGAGGCGCGCGATGTGCTCGACGTGCTGCGAGCGGTTGCCGCGCCCAATAATCGATCGCATCGCCTGAAGGCGTGGGCGACACCGTTTTTCGCCGTTTCGATGCGCGAGCTTGCAAAGCTGGGTGAGCCGGAGCCATCCGACCCGCTGATGGCGCGGCTGGCGAAGTGGCATGGGCTCGCGAAGCAACGAGATTTTGCAGAGTTGTTCGATTCGCTGCTCGAAGACAGCGGACTAGCGGCGCGCCAACTATTTCTGGCCCCAAATCTGCGCGAGCTTACCAATTACGAGCATCTGTTCGAACTGATCCTCGCGGAATCGCTCACGGAAGGATGGTCGATCGCGGATATCATCGATCGTGTGGCCGCTTACGTCGGCGAGTATCGGCTGCCGTCGGGCGAGGATCCGAATCTCATGCGGCTCGAAAGCGAACGCGCGGCGGTCCAGATCATGACGATTCACAAAGCCAAAGGACTCGAAGCGCGAGTCGTTTTCCTGTTCGGCGGTTTCTTCGCAAACAACAATCCGCGCCCGGTGAGGATCTACCACGACGCAGAGGGCGATCGTCAGCTCGCGATCGGCAGCGCCGCGCAGCTCGTGGAACGCGCGCGGATCAGACAGGACGAGGCCGAGGAGGAGCAGCGGCTGCTGTATGTAGCGATCACGCGCGCGCGCGCAAAACTATATCTACCATATCTCCCAACCAAACCTGGAAGGGGCGATGTCTCCGGCAGGTACAAGCAACTCAATGATCGCCTTCGCGCGATGGAAGCGGCGGGACAGCTTGCAGAGCCCCTGTTCGAGACCGTTGCCTTGGAAATGGGACCCCGGCAGACGAGTGCAAGCGCAAACGCGATCGGTGGATGGCGGCCACCGGCAAGTCTGCTCGCCGACGCAAGCGCGAAGAAAATCGAGAGCGAGCTCGCGATCCTCGCGCGCGCAAGCTCCGCTCTTTTGACATTGTCGTACACCTCGTTGCATCGACGCGCGGCGCTGGAACTCGATCTGAGCGAATACAAAAGCGACCTCGAAACTACCGCCGAAGTTGCAGGGACCGCATCGGAACCCCGTGGAGGAGCTGAGGCGGGAATCTTTTTGCACGAGGTGATCGAAAAGATCGATCTGGAAACGTTGGCTGCAGCGCGGGATCTGGCCACATGGAGCGCTCATGATGAAGTTCGCGAGCTATTCGATTCCGCGCTGCGGCGTCATCAGGTGCCCGAACGCGAGCGCTGGATGATTCGCGGTCCCGAAATTGTCTTCAACACCCTGCGCTCGCCGGTCGCGGCTGGCGCCACAACCATCCCCGCGCTGGCTGGATGCGAGTCCTCGCGCGAGATGGAGTTCACGTTTCCGATACCCGAGCGGGCGCCTCGCTTGCTCGATTCCGCGCCGGCGAATGAGGACGCGCGATGGCGAATCGTCCGCGGCGTGTACGTTGGGTTCGTGGACTTTGTCTTTCGACACGAAAATCGTGTTTACTTCGCCGACTGGAAGAGCGACCTGCTGGACTCGTACGAACCCAGTTCAGTGGCGGAACACGCGCGGAAGAATTACACCTTGCAGGCAAAGATTTACACCATCGGCGTCACGCGCCTGCTCGGAATTCATACTGAAGCGCAATACGAGGCTGCGTTCGGCGGCTTGCTCTATCTGTTCATTCGCGGCATCACGCCCGGCGGCAGCGGAAATCGCGGCGTCTACTTTCATCGCCCCCCATGGACCGAGGTAGTGCGCACCGAACGCGAGCTGATACGGCCGTTCGAAATGGGGCGGAATCCATGAAGGCCGTTTACTCTGTGCTTGGAATGGATACCGCCTGGCAGCGAAACGCGCGTACGGAGCGCGCCGCGACACGATTCGAGACCGACATGGCGCATCTTCGCGCCTCGGTCGCGGACCTCAATCTCGACGCGGGCGCGGTGCATCTGGCCGCAGAGATCGCCGCGCTCGAGCCCGGCTTCGAACTCGACGACGACTCGCGGTTTGCCCTGATCGTGCTGATTGTGCTGTCGCTGGCCGCCGTCGCCGCGGGCAACACGCGACTTCCCGTGAGCGGCGCGGAATCGAAAGAACCGCTGGAGCGAATGCTTTCCGCACTGATGGCGCCGCCGGTCGACGACTCCGCGCGCGAGCGGGTCGCGGCGAAAATCGCGACAATTCTTGGCGCTGACGATGCGTCCGCGGTTGTCGGACGAGTTCCCGACGCGCGGCGTCCATTGCTCTATCTGAAGCCGTATCTGTACCACGAGCGAATTTACCGCGCCGAGCAAAGGCTCGCCGAACGCGTGGCCGCGATGGTGGATATCGATGGCGCACCGGGAAAACAGGCGATCGCATCGGCGCTTGCCGACGTGGTTGCGCGTCCGGCCATGATTGCCGACACAGCGGCCTTTCTTTCCGGTGAACAATGCCGAGCGGTCGAAATCGGTGCGGGGTCGCGCCTTGCGATAATCTCCGGCGGGCCTGGCACCGGCAAGACTTCGATCATCGCGGCGATCCTGCGCGTGCTGGTGCGGCTCGGGGTCGATCCGGCAGCGGTTGCGCTGGCCGCGCCAACTGGTAAGGCCGCTTACCGGATGAATGAATCGATCCGGAATACGATTAGCTCGATCAGAAATCCCGCTCCGGAAGATTCCACGCTCGCGGCCGCGATCCCGGCCGCGTCCACGATTCATCGCCTGCTCGGATACTCGAGCACGCGAAGATCTTTTCTTCATCATCGCGGCAATCCGCTCGACGCGTCGATCGTGATCATCGATGAAGCATCGATGCTCGATCTGACCCTGATCGATCATTTGACCGCGGCGCTGCGGCCGCAGGCGCGCCTGGTAATTGTCGGCGACGCGGATCAACTGCCGTCGGTCGCCGCGGGCGCGGTGCTGCGCGATCTGATGCCGAGAGAGGAAGAAGGGGCATCCGGCGCGATCGCGGGCGTGAGTGCGACGCTCACGGAGAATTATCGCGTCAGGGCCGATGACGCGGGCGGAGCGGCGATTGCGCTGGCGGCGCGGCGAATCAACGAGGGCCGCACCGATCTGATCTCTGCCGGCGACAGTCCGGTAGTTCGTCGCGCAGCCGCCGCCGAGATCGTGTTCTCCGGAGTAGAGCTCTTTGCCAGCGCCTCGGAGTCGCTTCC
>JBAPSR010000358.1:0-10447 GCA_049281755.1 Binataceae bacterium (SeqCode) | reverse complement strand
ATGGCGCTGCACGTACGTCGTCATCCGCATGAGCATCGAAGTGACGCGAAGCACGCGCACGTCCATGGCATCGCGGATCCGGCATACGCCAGCACCGCGCGCGGGCTCGCGGCGCTCAAATGGTCGGTAGCAGTCCTTGGTATAGCGGCCCTGGCGCAGCTTGGGGTCGTGATGCTGTCAGGCAGCGTGGCGGTGCTGGCGGATACGATTCACAACGCAGCCGACGCTTGTACCGCGGTTCCACTCGGGATCGCGTTTATCCTGATGCGCCGGAAGCCCACCGCGCGATTTACCTATGGCTACGGCCGGATCGAGGACCTTGCCGGAGTCGCGATTGTCGCAATCATTCTCGCAAGCGCGCTGGCTGCGGGATACGAAGCGGCGCGGCGGTTGATCGAGCCGCAGCCGATCGCGGCTTTGGGTGCGGTCGCGATCGCCGGTGTGATTGGCTTCGTTGCGAATGAGATCGCAGCCTTCGTCCGGATCAGGGCGGGCCGCGAGATTCATAGCGCAGCTCTGGTCGCTGACGGTTATCATGCGCGGGTCGATGGCCTGGCGAGTCTTGCGGTCACCGCGGGAGCGATTGCGGTGAAACTGGGCTTTGCGCGGGCCGATCCAATCATTGGTCTTGCAATCGCCGTAATGATCCTGGGGATCGTTTGGCAATCCGCATCCGCGGTCTTCATCCGTCTGCTCGATGGGGTCGAACCGAAGCTTGTGGCAGCGATGCGCCAGGCGGGCGAGCAGGTTGCGGGAATTCGCGGCGTACTCGATCCGCGCGCGCGCTGGCTGGGGCATCGCCTGCATGGCGAAGCCTATATCGCGGTGGACGCTGCGCTCTCGGTCCACGATTGCGTGGAGATCGCCGAGCGGTTCAGGCAAGAGGTCAAGCGGCATCTGCCCGCGCTGGACGACTTGCACGTCGGAATCGTGGAAGACCACGGCGAGCGTCGCTGATGGTTGCATCGATCGCGCGACGATCGACGAAAAGGAGAATTCTGTGATCAGGAGACTTAGCGGCCGGCGACGGCGGCGTATTCGGTCGGCGTCCTGGACGCGCATCCGTTGAAGAAGATCGCGACGATCGTTTCGACCGCGACGGCGGGGGTCGCGAACTCGCGCCCGTAGCGATTGAGTCCTCGCACCATTCCGAGCACCGATTCGGCTGCAAGGCGAGTATCGAGGTCCGCGCGAATCGCGCCGCGCTCGACCCCGTCGCGCAGGATATCGGAGAGCATCCGGGCCAGCCGCTCGCGCTGCTCGCGGTAAGCGCGGGCCTGCGCGGGCGGGAGAGCCTTCGGGTCGTGCAACAGGGCAAAAAACTGGCGCCGGTTCCAAAAGAAGGCGACGGCCAGGCGCACGAAGGTCGTAACCTGTCCGTAGCTCGAGGTGGTCTCGGCCAGGCCGGCGCGAATTTGTTTCTGCAATTCGTCGATGCCCGCGATCACGACCGCGGCGTATAGCTCCTCCTTGCTGCGGAAGCGGCGATAGACGCTGCCCTTGCCGACATGCGCGCGCGCAGCAACGTGATCGATCAGCACCCGATCGAACTCTTGCTCGGAAAACAGGACGGTCGCGCTCTCGAGGATCCGTTCGCGCAAAAATGGCGTCGCCGGACGGCCACGGCGCGGGCGGCGTGCGCGTGCGGATGAAGCTCGGGAAGTTGGTCCTGAAATCGATCGGCCTTTCATGCTTGCGGTTCCTGAACCAATCGCGATTGGCTCCTTGCCGCGCGCTTTGACCCGAGTGAAACGGTTTGCGCCCTGGTGCGTCCGTCGTTTCGGGCGCCGAAGGTTTGCTGCGCGGGCGAAGGCGCGGTTTCGGTCCTGTAGATTAAATATGGACTTGCAGGTCCGAAATTGCAACAATCAATAAATCGTGCGGCCAGGTTTCGTGCGCGGGACCGCTCGTGAGGCTCGCGCTCGCGTGAACGCGATCTGGATTCCGGATCGATACCTGCGCACGACGCGTGCGCCAGGCGCAAGTGGCCAGCGCCTGGTCTTCCCGCTGGCGTTGCCGGAGGTGTGAGTAGCTAACGATGGATACCGATACTCCTGCGAGCAAACTGCAGAATCCTGCGCTCGCTCCCGAACCCTCGCTCCGCAATCGCGACCTGCGGATGGGAATCAAGTGGTGGATGTGGCTGGCGGGCTTTTCGATTCTTGCGCTGGTCCTCTATCTGATGTTCTCGCGGCCCAATGGCGCCGCGCCCGGCTCCGCGAGCGGCAAGGCGGCTCACGCCGGGCCGCCGGTGCCGGTGACGGCGGTCACCGCGAAGACCGGCGACTTGAATCATTACCTGACCGCGATCGGTTCGGTTACCCCATTCAATACCGTGACCGTGATGTCGCGCGTACCCGGCGAAATCATGAAGGTCGCCTTCAACGAAGGGCAGACCGTGAAAGCGGGCGAGCTATTGGTCCAGATCGATCCGCGTCCGTACCAGGTTCAGCTCGAACAGGCCGAAGGCACCCTGGCCAAGGACCAGGCCTCTCTGACCGACAACAAGATTCTGCTTGCGCGTGACGAAGAGCTGTTCAAGGAAAGCGTGATCGCGCGCCAGGACCTGGACAATCAGCGCGCGACCGAGGCCCAGTTCGAAGGGTCGATTATCAGCGATCAGGCCGCAGTCGACAGCGCGAAGCTCGAACTGACCTACAGCCAGGTCACGGCGCCGATCAACGGCAAGATCGGACTTCGGCTGATCGATCCCGGCAATATCGTCACCGTCAGCCAGGGGTTGATCGTGATCACCCAGGTGCAGCCGATCTCGGTGCGCTTCAGTATCCCGGAAGACGATCTGCCACTGGTGATCAACGACATGAAGGCCACTCCAAATCTGCCGGTCGAGGCTTGGGATCGCGACTTCAAGACCAGGCTCGCGACCGGCACGCTGCTTACGCTGAGCAACGAGATCGATCAGACCACCGGCACGATCGTGCTGAAGGCGGTGTTCCCGAACCTCGACAGCATGCTGTTCCCGAATCAATTCGTGAACGCGCGTCTGCTGGTTGGCGTGACCAAGAATGCGATCCTGATTCCGATCGCCGCGGTACAGCGCGGCAACGCGCGAGGGTCGTATGTCTTCGTCGTGGCGGCCAATAAGACCGCGCAAAAACAGGTCGTGACTATCAGCGCGACCCAGGGCGACACGGTCGCGATCGGAACCGGGCTCAAGTCCGGCGACGTAGTCGTGACCGACGGAGTTGACAAGCTGCGCGCAGGCTCGCCGGTAACGGTGCAGATGGCGTCGAACAACGCGAGCAGCGACGGCGGCCAGCAATGAACCCGTCCCGGCCCTTCATTCTCCGGCCGATCGCAACCTCGCTCTTGATGGCGGGGATCATGCTGGCCGGCATGTTTGCCTACAAGCAGTTGCCGGTTTCCGCGCTGCCCGAGGTCGATTATCCGACGATCGAGGTGATGACCTTCTATCCCGGCGCGAGCCCGGACGTGATGGCCTCATCGGTCACGGCGCCGCTCGAGCGCCAGTTCGGCCAGGTGCCCGGACTCAACCAGATGACCTCGAACAGCTCGTTCGGTAGTTCGGTTATCACGCTGCAATTTGTGCTCGATCTGGATATCGACGTTGCCGAGCAAGAAGTGCAGGCCGCGATCAATGCCGCCTCGACCTATCTGCCCGCGAATCTGCCGAATCCTCCGATCTACAGCAAGACCAATCCGGCGGACGCGCCGATTCTGACTTTGGCGCTGACCTCGAGCGAGTTGCCGCTCGATCAAGTAGAGGATCTTGCCGATACCCGTCTTGCGGAGCGCATCTCGCAGCTCTCCGGAGTCGGAATGGTGAGTATCAGCGGCGGACAGAAGCCGGCAGTGCGCGTTGATGCGAATCCCACTGCGCTGGCCTCATACGGCCTCAACCTGGAGAGCCTGCGCACTGCGATCGCGGCGGCCAATGTTGACGAGGCCAAGGGAAACTTCGACGGTCCGGGTCAGGCGTACACTATCGGCGCCAACGATCAGCTCCTGACCGCCAAGGATTACGGACCGCTCATCGTCGCCTATCAGAATGGCGCGCCGGTCCGGCTCTCGGATGTCGCCAAGATCAGCGACGGCGCGGAGAACGTCAAAGAAGCAGCGTGGATGAACCTCACGCCGGCCGTGATCATGAACGTTCAGCGTCAGCCCGGCGCCAATATCATCGAGGTGGTCGATCGGATCAAAAAGCTGATGCCGCAGCTGAAGGCCGGGCTGCCGTCGTCAGTCAATATTTCGATTCTGACCGACCGCACGATCACGATTCGCGCGTCGGTGTCTGACGTGCAGTTCGAGTTGATGCTGACGGTGGCGCTGGTGGTGATGGTCATTTTCCTGTTCCTGCGCAATATCGCGGCCACGGTGATTCCCAGTATCGCGGTCCCACTGTCGATAGTCGGCACCTTCGGCGTGATGTACCTGCTCGGCTACAGCCTGAATAACCTGACCCTGATGGCTCTGACGATCTCGACCGGGTTCGTGGTCGATGACGCGATCGTCATGATCGAAAATATCTCGCGCTATATAGAAGAGGGGCAGCCACCGATGCAGGCCGCGCTCAACGGTTCGGCGCAGATCGGATTCACGATCGTGTCGCTGACCGTGTCGCTGATCGCGGTGCTTATTCCGCTCTTGTTCATGGGCGATATCGTCGGGAGGCTGTTCCGCGAGTTCGCGATCACTCTGGCGGTGACGATTCTGGTCTCGGCGGTCGTGTCGCTGACCCTGACGCCGATGATGTGCTCGCGGTTGTTGCGCCACAAGCCGCGCACGCAGCAGAACCGTCTGTACCGCAAATCGGAACAGATTTTCGAGGACACAATCGAGTTCTACGGCAAGACTTTGCGCTGGGTGCTGCGCCATGAACAGGCGACGCTGGTGGTCGCGGTCGCGACGCTGGTGCTCACGATCGTCCTGTACATCATCGCACCCAAGGGATTCTTCCCGGTGCAGGATACCGGCGTGATCGAGGGCATTTCCGAAGCGCCGCAGACGATCTCGTTTCCCGCGATGGCCACGCGGCAGCAGGATCTCGCCAAAACGATTCTGCAGGATCCGTCGGTGCAGAGCTTGTCCTCGTTCGTCGGGATCGACGGGACCAACACCACCATCAACAGCGGACGCTTTCTGATCAATCTTAAGCCCGAGGACGAGCGCTCCGAGACGATTAGCCAGGTGATCGCGAGCCTGCAGAAGGCGACCTCGCAGATCCAGGGGATCGATCTGTACCTGCAGCCGGTGCAGGATTTGACCGTCGAAGACCGCATCAGCCGCACCGAATATCAGTACAGCCTCGAGGATCCGAATCCGGATGAGCTGACCGAATGGACCACGCGGTTGATGGCGAAGCTCAAGACGATGCCGCAGTTGGCCAACCTCGCGACCGACCAGCAGAACCACGGGCTCGAGGCGGATCTGACGATCGATCGCAGCACCGCTTCACGCCTTGGAATCCCGCTGCAATCGATCGACAACACGCTCTACGACGCGTACGGCCAGCGCCAGGTCTCGACCATCTTCACCCAGCTCAACCAGTACCACGTGATACTCGACGTCGCGCCCGAGTTCTCGCAAGATACTCCCGCGCTCGGCGATCTCTATTTTCCCTCGACCGGCGGCGGTGAGGTCCCGCTGAGCACCTTTACCACGGTCTCGAAGACCCAGACCCCGCTGGTGGTAAATCACGAGGGCCAGTTCCCGGCCGTGACGATTTCATTCGATGTCGGTCCCGGATACTCGCTCGGCGACGCGGTTGACGCGATCAAGCAGGCCGAATCGGAAATCGCGCTGCCGGCGAGCATCCAGGTTGCGTTCCAGGGAACTGCGCAGGCGTTTCAGGCCTCGCTGGCCAACGAGCCGATCCTGATTCTGGCGGCGCTGGTCACGGTGTATATCGTGCTTGGGGTTTTGTACGAGAGTTATATCCATCCGATCACGATTCTTTCGACACTGCCGTCGGCCGGGGTCGGTGCAATCCTGGCGCTGATGATCTGCGGCGAAGATCTGAACGTGATCGCGCTGATCGGCATCATCCTGCTGATAGGTATCGTCAAGAAAAATGCGATCATGATGATCGATTTCGCCCTCGAGGCGCAGCGCAAGGATGGCAAGCCGCCGCGTGAGGCGATCTATCAGGCATGCCTGCTGCGCTTCCGGCCAATCATGATGACCACGATGGCGGCGCTGCTCGGCGGGTTGCCGCTGGCGCTGGGTACAGGCACCGGTTCGGAGCTGCGCCGCCCGCTTGGAATCACGATCGTCGGCGGTCTCCTGGTAAGCCAACTCCTGACGCTTTACACCACGCCGGTTATCTTTCTCGCCTTCGAGCGTCTGGCTGAACGCTTGTCCGGCGCTCCAGTGCCGGCCAAGGACGAGGTGCCCGGCTCAGTGGGAGCGTCGGCTTCGTGAGCGAGCTTTTCATCCGCAATTCGGTCGGGACCACGCTGCTGACGATTGCGTTGGCCTTGGGCGGCCTGATCGGGTTCCGCCTGTTGCCGGTATCGCCGCTGCCGCAGGTTGACTTCCCGACCATCCAGGTGCAGGCGAGTCTCCCTGGCGCGAGCCCGGAGACGATGGCCTCGTCGGTGGCGACGCCGCTGGAGCGCCAGTTCGGGCGTATCGCGGGGTTGACGCAGTTGACCTCGGCGAGTTCGCTGGGCGCCGTCTCGATCGTTCTGCAGTTCGATCTGAACCGCGATATCGACGCAGCCGCCCGCGACGTGCAGGCGGCGATCAATGCGGCGCGCAGCCAGCTTCCGACCAATCTTCCGGCCAATCCGACCTACCGCAAGGTCAATCCCGCCGACTCGCCGATCCTGATCATCGCGCTCACCTCCGACAGCAAGACGCGCGGCGAGATGTATGACGCGGCCTCTTCGATTCTCGCCCAAAAGCTTTCTCAGGTCCTTGGCGTGGGACAAGTGATCGTCGGCGGCAGCGCGCTGCCCTCGGTGCGCGTCGATCTGAATCCGACCCAACTCAACGCCTACGGCATCGGACTCGAGCAGGTGCGCTCGGTATTGGCGGGGGCAAACGTGAACAGCCCCAAGGGCGAAGCGTCCAACGGCCAGACCGCGTACCTGATTAACGATACCGACCAGTTGCTGCACGCGAATCAATACAGCCCGCTCATCGTTTCCTACGTCAACGGCGCAGCCGTGCGCCTTTCCGATCTCGGCGCGGTGACCGACTCGGTCCAGGACGTGCGCAACGCCGGAGTGGCCGATAGCGAGCAGGCCGTTCTGCTGATTATTTTCCGCCAGCCGGCCGCCAATATTATCGAGACCGTCCAGCGCGTTGACGAGGCGATGCCGGGGTTGCAGGCTTCGATCTCGCCCGCGATCAAGCTGACCGTCGTGATGGATCGCACGACCACGATCAAAGCATCGGTCGACGACGTCGAGTTCACGCTGCTGCTCTCGGTCGCGCTGGTGGTCATGGTGGTGTTCGTGTTCCTGCGCAATCTGCGCGCCACGATGATTCCGGGGGTGGTGGTGCCGCTGTCGCTGCTCGGCACTTTCGGCATCATGTACCTGTGCGGCTACAGCCTCGATAACCTGTCGCTGATGGCGCTGACCATCTCGACCGGGTTCGTGGTCGATGACGCGATCGTCGTGGTCGAGAATATTTCGCGTTTTCTGGAGCAGGGCGTGCCGCCGTTCGAGGCCGCGGTCCGCGGCGCGGCCGGAATTGGTTTCACCGTGATCTCGATGAGCGTGTCGCTGATCGCCGTGTTCATCCCAATCCTGGTGATGGGCGGAATTGTCGGTCGGCTGTTCCGCGAGTTCGCCGTCACCCTGTCGGCCGCGATCGCGGTGTCGCTGGTGCTTTCGCTCACCACTACGCCGATGATGTGCGCGAAGCTGCTCAGAGCGCACGACGCCGAGCGCCACGGCAGGATTTATCGCGTCTTCGAAGAAGGTTTCAACGCTCTGCTGAACGGGTATGAATCAGGCCTGAAATGGGTGCTCGATCATCAGCCGTTCACGCTCGCGATCTTCTTCGCCACGCTCGCGCTCAGCATTTATATGTTCTACGTCATCCCCAAGGGATTTTTTCCGGAACAGGATACCGGCCGCATGATGGGCATGCTGCTGGCCGACCAGGACACCTCGTTTCAATCGATTCAGCAGAAGCTAACCGAATTCGTCAAGGTTCTGGATGCCGATCCGGCGATCGATCATGTAATTGGATTCGCCGGCGGAAACTCCGGTTCGCCAGTGAATACCGCGCGCATGTTCATCACCCTGAAGCCGCTTAGCGAGCGTACTGGGGTTACGAACGTGATTACCCGGCTGCGAAAAAAAACCGCGCATATCGCGGGTGCTACGCTCTATCTGCAAGCGTCGCAGGATCTGACTATCGGCGGCAGAAGGTCGAACGCGGAATATCAATACACGCTGCAAGGCGACGATCTTGACCAGCTCAACCACTACGCGCCCCTGTTGCTCGCCAAGCTGCAGACCATACGCCAGTTGACCGACGTGAGCAGCGACCAGCAGAACAGCGGTCTCGCCGCCAACCTGGTGATCGATCGCAAGACCGCGTCGCGCCTCGGCATCACGCCGCAACTTATCGACGACACTCTCTACGACGCGTTTGGGCAGCGCGAAGTCTCGACGATGTACACACAGCTCAACCAGTATTTTGTCGTGATGGAAGTCGAACCCAAGTTCTGGCAAAACCCCGAGTCGCTTTCCGAAATCTACGTGCGCACCAGTTCAGGGCAGGAAGTGCCGCTCAGCAGCTTCACCCACTACGAGCCCAGCACCACCGCGCTCGCGGTGAACCATCAGGGGCAATTCCCTTCGGTCACGATGTCGTTCAATCTGAGGCCGGGGGTCTCGCTCGGCGAGGCGGTTGGGCTGATCAACGACGCCCAAGCGCAAATCAAGATGCCGGCGAGCATCAGCGGAGATTTTCAGGGCACCGCGCAGGCCTTCCAGTCCTCGCTGGCGAACGAGCCGATGCTGATCGCGGCGGCTCTGCTCGCGGTGTATATCGTGCTCGGCATCCTCTACGAGAGTTACATTCATCCAATCACGATTCTTTCTACGCTTCCGTCGGCGGGAGTCGGCGCGCTGCTCGCACTTCAGATCACTCACAACGATCTTTCGATCATCGCGCTTATCGGCATCATCCTGCTCATCGGAATAGTGAAGAAGAATGCGATCATGATGATAGATTTCGCGCTCGAAGCGCAGCGAACCGAAGGCAGACCCGCCCGCGACGCAATCTACCAGGCCTGCATCCTGCGCTTTCGGCCGATCATGATGACCACGATGGCGGCGCTGCTCGGCGGGCTGCCGCTCGCGGTCGGCACCGGCACCGGCTCGGAGTTGCGCCGCCCGCTCGGTATCGCGATCGTCGGCGGACTCATCGTAAGCCAGATGCTCACGCTGTTTACCACGCCGGTGGTTTTTCTTTACCTCGAACGCGTTCGGGTAGGATGGGTCGTGGCGTGGAGACGAATAGTCGGGACCGTGGGATCAGCGCCTGCGGACACGCGGCCCGCCGGCACCGGCGTTTAAGGCGCGCCGCTGGTTCAGCGGCTCGAAATGCGCGGAGCGATACTCGCGCCGCTGATCAGGATCAAAACTTCGGAGCGCCGATTCTCAGGATCGAGCCGCGCAACGTAGGCGGGCAGCGCGCTGCGTCCCAGTCCGATATCGGTGCGCGCGTCGCAGCCGCATCGCGCCGCAAGACCGTCGTTGATCGTCGCGAACCGATCCAGATGCAGCGCCGCGATTGGCAACGATCCTTCCGAAATCGCCAGCCGCAAGATGCCGTTGTCGCCAATTTTCGGCTCCTCGACCATCGGGGTTCCCGCCACAGTCGCGGTCTGGATCACCCAGTCGCGGAACTTGTCGTCGCTCATCCGGCCCGCGTGTGAATTCTCGCGTTGAAGCTCGCTGATCGCGCCCTTCAGGGCCGTCTTCGTCGCGCGGCTCGGATGCGTCCGCGAAACGTTCACCAGCTTCCACATCTGCCCCGACCACTGCTCAACCTGCGTGCGGCTGGCGCCGGGCGTGGCTTCATAATCCTCCGCCGCCGACTCCGCGCCCGCCAGGTCGCCGCTCTTGAGCGCGTGTTCGACCCGATTGGCGTCGTTCTGCGCGATCGCCGAATTTATCCGGTCCAGAAGAGGCTCGCTGTTGCTGCCCGGCTCGGCTGCCGCCAGAGAGCATGCCTGCTGCTGCTCGGCGAGCGGGAATGACGGTGCGCCGATCGTGAAATCGGTGATGCACAAATCGTCCTTGACCTCGCGCAGCTCGGCTGCGGAAAGATTTTCTGGATGCGCCGAAAGCGCGACCAGCTCCGGACGTGCGCCGGCGTAGTCGCCCGCCTTCATTCGGGCCCGCGCGGAGGTCAGCGCGCTCGGAGCGCATCCTGTCGCCGCAAACATCGCGACCGCGCTCGCCAGCGCGACTCCCGCGGCGAAGCGCTTTCG
>JBAPSR010000357.1:0-12246 GCA_049281755.1 Binataceae bacterium (SeqCode) | reverse complement strand
GATTATCGGCCGCAACTCATTCCAGCGCCCCAAAGCGGACGCGCTGAAGCTCCTCGGCCAGGTGATCGATATCTACAAGAGCTGACGCTCGAAGCGTATTCGGGTCGGCTTGCAGCCGGCGCAATTGTCTGCGACGTCCACGTTCGTGCTCGTGCGCCTCGGGATTTTTTTCGCGCGATAACTATCCTCGTGAAGCTTCCACGTCCGCCGCAGGATCTCTCTCGTCAGCAGCGATAACGAGTGATCGCGATCGTTTGCGATATACTCAGAGTGAAACACATTTGCTACGCGCGCGGCGGACAGTACGCGCTGTTCTACTAGCCGACATCTTTCGCGGAATTCCGACCGTTCTTGCATGCAGTTCATGCTCATCGCGCTGAAATAACGTCGGATTCGATGTTACCGCGCTGAATAATCAACTGCGGCTTCCCGATAGCCTTTCTTTTCTAAAAGAACATACTCTGTGCTTTGATGATCATCATATAGACAGTTCGATCGATTACTTAGTAGCCCAGCGTCGAAGAAATTTCGTTGCGAGCTCAGGAAGTGCGCGAGTAATCTAGTTTAATACTTATCGCGAACGTTCGACGGCGACGACTGATTCAAAGGGGGATCACGATGTCACCAGGACAACAGCACACAAATTCGCGCGAATACAATATCGACAAACGGTGGTTCCTGACCTTACTGATAGCGTTTGCATTTTTGCTGGCCGCCTGCCACGGCGGCGGCGGCAATAGTGCGAATGTCAGAATTCGTCATACACCGACCCCGACCGCTACACCGACTTCGACCGTATCGCCGACGCCGACCGTGACCGTGACTCCAACGCCCACGCCTACTCCAGCGCCCACTCCGATCGTGGTTTCTGTCTTTCCACCGCTCTCGGGCTGTGCAAGCCAGGGGGTGGCGACTAATCAAAAGATCATCGTGAGTTTCAATCAGCCGATGGATCCTGCGACGCTCACGACCACAACCTTTACGGTGACTTCTCCGGGACCAACTTCGATATTGGGAACGGTCAGCTACGACGCGTCCAACGATACCGCGATCTTCACCCCCACCAGTCCACTGGCGGTGGGCACTGTATTTACTGGAACGATTACCACCGGAGCCGAGAGTGTGGCCGAGGTTCCACTGGCTAGTAACTTTGTATGGACCTTCACGACCGGCGCAGGCGCGGACACCACTGCACCAATGGTTCTTTCGACCAACCCGGCTAACCTTGCGGTGGCCATCCCGACCAACCAGAGCATCACCGCGGTGTTCAGCGAAGCGATGGACTCCAGAACCATCACTGGAACGACGTTTACCCTGACAGATCCCAGCTCTAACCCTGTTGCCGGCACGGTAACCTATTCTCCGGTAGGTGCAACCGCGACGTTTACTCCGACGAGCCCTCTATCGGCTCTCGGATTGTATACCGCGACGATCACCACCGGAGCCACGGATCTTTCGGGCAACACATTGGCGTTGGCATTCACGTGGACCTTCACGACCGGCGCAGGGCCGAACACCACCGCTCCCACGATAACTTCAACCATTCCTGCCGGTGGCGCTACTGGAGTGGCTCCGAACGCGGCAATCAACGCGACCTTCAGCAAACCGATGAATCCTTCAACACTCAATGCGGCGACTTTCACGCTGACGGCGCCAGGCCCAACTTCTATCGCCGGTAAAGTCACCTATGATGCGGCGGATTCAATCTTGACGTTTACTCCGGGGAGCGCGCTCATAAGCGGCACGCTATACAATGCCACCGTCACGACCGGGGCTACGGATCTGGAAGGCAATGCACTGGCCGCCAACGATTCGTGGAGCTTCACTGCCGGTCCAACCCCGAGTCTGTCGCCGCTTAATCTCGGAGCCGCCTCCGGGTACGGGGCCTTGGCGCAAGCCACGATTACTAATGCGGGCGATACTGTGATCAACGGCGATATTGGCCTGAATCCTGGAACTTCGATAACTGGATTTCCGCCTGGAGTAGTGAACGGGACAATTCAACTTGACAATGCACCCGCGATCGCAGCGCTCGGCTCGCTAACGACCGCCTACAACACGGCAGCCGGGCTTGGCGGTGCGACGGTTGTGGGCGAAAACCTGGCCACACAAGTCCTGCCTCCTGGACTCTATACCTCCGCCGCAACCTCATTCGAGATAACCGGAGGAAATCTCACGCTAGACGCCAACGGCGATACGAATGCAATCTGGATATTCCAGATGCCCTCGTCCACGCTGACTCTGACCACTCCTCTTTGCAGCGTTTTGCTGACTAATGGCGCCCAGTTCTCGAATGTCTATTGGATTGTCGGTAGTTCAGCCACCGCCGGAGTCGGCTGCGTGCTGGAAGGGAACGTCCTCGCTGATACTTCTGTCACTATGAATACTGGCTCAACGCTGCAAGGCCGGGCATTGGGAGGCGCTATTGCTCCCAGCGGCGCGGTTTCACTGGATGCCACTAATCTTTCCTCAGTCGGTGGCTGTAACCAGTAGATGCGCGTTGTGAGACGCAAGACGAGACCAATCGAGTCGTAGACTCGACGCGCGGTTTGAGAGCGGCCGCAGACCTTAACCAGGCCTGCGGCCGTTTCGTCTCCCGTTCTGTTCAAAATCAATTAATTAGAACGGTGCCGATGTATTAGTCGCCTGCTCAAATAGACGCGATATACCTACTATAGCGCTATTAGTTTTCTTCGCTGATTGCGTAGGCCGCAAGGCCGCCTTGCCTAACGCCGGCGGCAAAGTTTTTTATGACGAGCATAGTCAGTTGATGGTAGCCTTCTAAGGCGTAACCAGAAGTATCCGTGCGACGTCATTTGGATCTAACCGCTCTGGTTGGATGGCGTGCCCGGTCTAAACCAGGTTTCGAGGAGGAAACGGGGAAAGAAGTATGCGAAAAAAATCGATCACGTATGTGGTATGGCTCGCGGTCCTGTCGATGCTGGCGGGTTGCTCTTCGATGACGCCGCAGCAACAACACTACACTGAAGCGGGAGCAGCCGGGGGCGCGCTGATCGGCGGAGGACTCGGCTGCGGAATCGCCGCGGCCAATAACTCCCGTTCGGCCGAGGGTTATGAGATCGGATGCCCGACCGGCGTAGGCATGGGAGCCCTGATCGGCGGCACGATCGGATACCTGATGGCTCCGAAACAGATAGCGGCACCCCCGCCGCCGCCAACCCCTCCGCCGCCGCCACCTCCACCTCCTCCGCCGCCGCCAGTCAGACAGAAGTTGATCTTGCGCGGAGTTCACTTCGACTTTAACAAGTCGAACATCCGTCCTGCCGACGCTGCTGTCTTGGATGAAGCCGTAGCCACTCTGAAGGCGAATCCCAACACCAGGGTCGATGTCAACGGCTACACCGACGCGATCGGTTCAGAAGAGTACAATCTGAAGCTGTCGCAGCGCCGCGCCGACTCGGTTGCCAATTACCTTGAGCAGCAAGGCGTTCCTGCAAGCCAACTCGCTACGCAGGGTTTTGGCAAAACGAACTTCGTCGCGGGCAACTCGACTGACGACGGGCGCGCCCAGAACCGCCGCGTCGAACTGGTGCCCGAGGGACAATAAGTCGCACGGGACTGCCGATTGATCTGAGCACGGCCGCGGATCCTGAAAAGGGTCTGCGGCCGTTCCTTTTCCATCGGCGAACCGAAAGACGGTTCCTATCTGCCCGCGGTGCGCCTTATATCTGATCCTTCCAATTCGTTGCGCACGCCGCCGCACTCGTGGCGGTCAAACTCCGCGCGATCGCTCCACTGCTTGATTCTTCCGGATGGTCGGTCGCAGATTTTCGCGCGCGCGCCGAGCCTTTCGCGGGCCACTAATCAGATCACCGCTGCGCGCGCCAGTTCCCTCCGCGAGGAGAGTCACGAGTTCCTGGTTGAGCGACACCCCATCAAGCGCCGCCAGCCTGGCCAGCCGCTCATGCAGTGATCTAGGGAGACGAAGCCGGAGCTGCCCGGAACGGCCTGCGGTCACGTCCGCGGGAGGAAGCGAATCGCCGTGAGCGCGCATCGATTCGAGAATTCCCTGCGCTGCCTCTACCGCTTCACGGGTAGCTCGCTGGGGCGTAGGACCGTGTGCGGCACATCCCGCCAGCGCGGGGACGCGTGCGACAAAAGCGTTATCCTCGGTGCTCCACTCGACCACTACACGATATTCAAAACGCTCCGACATTAATCTGCCTCAAGCCTGTTGGCGTCGATAATTGCCAGTACCTGCCGCACCTGATACGGCTTCGCCTTTCCCGCGCCGCCCTCTTGCAGGTTGACGATCGGCAGATCGGTTCGCCACCGATGGCGATAAATCTGGTGGGAGCCCCGCTTGCGATCGAGTTGGTAGCCTAAGCGGACCAAGAGTCCACACAAGTCACGGAATCGAACATTCGCCGGGCCCCGCCGCGCCTGCTCAATCAGCTCCGGCCAGCGCCCCACCACTGGATGATACCGCATGCGGTACCGACTCGCAATGAGTTCACGCCGCGAATCTTTCATTGCATACAAATACCGCCGGACTCACCCGCTTCCGGTGAACGATTGGGGTTTTAAGCTTGGCGCTTCTGCGCTAAAGACGGGTAATGGCGACGATGGATTACAGCTCCTATCAGCACCTGCTTTTCGAGCGTAAGGGCGACGGAATTCTGCTCATCACGATCAACCGGCCCGACGTTCTGAATGCCACCAACAATCGGCTGCACTGGGAGCTTTCGCACATATGGCTCGATATCGCGCAGGATGAGGAGACTCGAGTCGTGGTCATCACCGGCGCGGGCCGTGCGTTCTCGGCCGGCGGCGACCTCCAGATGATCGAAGGGATGGCGGGCGACGCGACGAATATCGGCAAGGCGTTCAAGGAAGCCAGCGATATCGTTTACAACATGATCAACCTCGAAAAACCCATCATATCCGCGATCAATGGGGTCGCGGTTGGAGCCGGACTGGCGGTCGCGTTCATGGCCGACATCAGTATCGCGTCGGAGACGATGCGTATAACCGACGGCCATCTGCGTCTGGGCGTCGCGGCGGGAGATCACGCGGTGATCATCTGGCCGCTTTTGTGCGGGATGGCTAAGGCGAAATATTATCTGCTCACCGCCGATTTTATCGACGGCAAGGAAGCCGAGCGGATCGGCCTCGTCAGCCTGTGCGTGCCGGCCGACAAGCTGATGGACAAGGCGATGGAAGTTGCACTGAAGCTCGCGCGCGGACCTCAGCAGGCGGTCAGGTTCACCAAGCGCGCGCTCAACAACTGGCTGCATCTCGCGGCGCCAGCGTTCGACGCCTCCCTCGCGATGGAGATGCTCAACTTCTTCAGCGCGGACTTGAAGGAAGGCGTAAGCGCGATCCGCGAGAGACGCGCCCCAAAATTTCCCAGCACAAAGTAGCGAACGATGAAGGCATGCGTGTTCAAGGCGGCGGGCGCGCCGCTGGAAGTGGCCGAGGTTCCCGATCCAATCGCAGGACCCGGCGAGATCGTCGTTCGAGTCAAAAACTGCGGCGTATGCGGCTCCGATCTGCACGCGGCGAAATACGGTTTCCGGATGGCCCCCGGGACGATCATGGGCCACGAGTTCTCTGCCGTCGTCGATGAGATTGGCGCGGGCGTAACCGGCCTTGAGCGCGGCGACGCAGTCGTCGTGATGTCCTACCTCGCGTGCGGCGTCTGCGATTCGTGCAAGGCAGCGACGGGCGCGCAATGCCGCGCGATGAGGCTGGTCGGATTTGGCGACGTCGCCGGAGCCTACGCCGAAAAAATGAAAACTACGCCGCAGAGCGTCTTCAAGATGCCGCCCGAGATGAATCATCGCCTCGGCGCGACCGTCGAGCCGCTGGTCGTAGGCCTGCACGGGGTGCATCGCGCGGGACTTCGCGCCGGCGAGTCGGTGCTGATCATGGGAGCGGGGCCGATTGGCCTGGTCACGCTGCAATGGGCGAAGTTTTCCGGCGCACGCGCGATCGTCGTATCGGAAAGGGCGCCGGGGCGGCGCGAAGTCGCGCTCAAGATGGGCGCCGATCTGGCGGTCGATCCGCGTCTCAAGAATCCCGCCTCAGAGCTGGCACGGCTGACCGGACGCGCCTCCGGCGCCGACGTGGTGTTCGAGTGTATCGGCGCGGCCGGCACCCTCGGCGAGGCGGTTTCGTATGCGCGCCGCGGCGGCAGAATTGTCGTGATCGGCGTGTGCATGGAAGAAGATAGCTGGGGACCGATAAGCGCGATGAACAAAGAGCTCGACCTCCGCTTCAGCCTCGGGCTCGAGCCCGGCGAGATCGAAACCGCGATCGCGATGCTGGCCGCGGGACGGGTCGATACCTCCGCGATGATCACCAATATCGTGACCATGCCGGACCTGCCCGCGGCGTTCGCCGAGCTGGCGCGGCCTAGCACGCAGACCAAGGTGATGCTCGAGCTATAGAAAAGCTTGTGCGGAGGGTCTTTTTTTGCAGGTGGCACTTCTGGAATAATGCGCAGTAACCGATTCACGTGAAAGAGACATGGAGGGGACAGTAATGAGGAAGTTTGCGATTGTAACTGCGTCGGCGATGCTCGGGATTGCGATGGCGTTTTCGGTCGCTATTCCTGCCTATGCCGCCAGCAAAGTGGACTGCGACGCTGTGATGCAGTCGGTGAATGCCGGCAAGCATGCCAAGGATATCGCCACCGAGATGAGCATCTCGGTCTCGAGTGTTTATCGCTGCAAGCGGCACGCAAAGGCCGCCGCCAAAGCTGAGACCAAGGCTCAGGGCAAGGGCAGTGGCGCACAGGCCGCCGTGCAGAGCAACGCGACCGGCGGTGGTGCGATGGCTGCGCCCTCGGCTGCGGCTTCTCCGGCTAACTGATCAGACTCGAATACGCTCCGCGGGCCGGTGTGGCCGCCCGCGGAGCGTGACTTCCGTATAGGCGCGAGTCTGATGCCCAAGTGCGAGCTTTGCGAGCTGCGTGATTACACGCAGCGTTACTGCCAGTTTGTCCATCCGTTCAAGTTCGCGATTCTGGATTGCGATTCCTGCGACACTCCTATGGCCGTGCTCGCAGACCATCGCGTGGCGCCATCAGACGATGAACGCGCCTTCATGATCGAGGCGCTGTCGCTCGTCGCACGCAAGAAGTATGGCGAAGACCGGTTCATAATCGACGGCGTGATGCGCCAAATTCCGGACCATTGCCATATTCACGCTCGGCCGATCATGCGTTTCGGGGACTGATCGGCGCCTGCTGCCACTGCAAATCCTCGTACAACCTGTAGTGCGATCGCGCTTTGCCCCGTGCCAGCGCGGCTCCCTATAAGCAATCGCCGCTTTTTGGACCGTTTGGTGTACGGGCTGCCATATGGTATATGCGCGCCGTTACGTTGCGTCGCCTGGGGAGGCGTCGCAACCCCCAGAGTCATTGGCTTTTTTTGCTCGAGGGGTCTTCAGGAGGTACGGGGGAATGCCTACCGGCACGGTCAAGTGGTTTAGTCCGAAAAAGGGCTACGGTTTCATCACCATGGAGGACGGGCAGGAAGTGTTCGTCCACTACAGCGCTATCGACGGCAACGGCTTTCGTTCGCTCGAACAGGGCGAACGGGTGCAGTTCGAGGTGGCGCAGGGTCCCAAGGGGTTGCAAGCCTCGGCTGTAAGCCGCGCCGCGTAAGCGTCCGGCAAGCAGTATCACGCAATCAAGAGGGGATGCGCTCCGGGCTTCATCGCCCGGTGCGCATCGCCCTGTCCGAAATTCCACGCAGCTATCCGGGGTCGAGAGTTGATTCGGGTTTATCGCAAACCCGATTCGCGCTATTTGATGAGCCGAAAGTATTTCTTGCCCGAGGGAAGCCGCGATGAGTGATGCGCTGCCGGTCGGTGACCGGATCAGATTTGGAGTGTCGGCCGGCGTTGGGAATGCGGAACAGGCGCGGCACATGCTCGACGAAATCGCGCGATGGGGCTACGACATCGTATGGGCGGGCGACCATGTCGCGTTCACCGGACCGATCAGCGACCCATTTATCCAGTTAAGCTATTTTTCCGCGCTGCGTCCCGAGCTGACTTACGGCACCAGCATCTATTTGCTCCCGCTGCGCAATCCGACCACCGTCGCCAAGATGGTTGCGACGCTCGACCGGATGCTCGGCGCCGGCCACTTCATCTTCGGCGTCGGCGTCGGCGGAGAATTTCCGCCCGAGTTCGACGCCTGCGGGGTTCCGGTCAAGCAGCGCGGCGGACGCACCAACGAGGCGATACAACTGATCAAGCGGCTATGGACCGAAGATCGCGTCGAGCATCGCGGCAAGTATTTCAGCTTCGGTGCGATCAAAATGGAGCCCAAACCCGCCACTCCCGGCGGTCCTCCAATTTGGGTCGGTGGCCGCGCGGAGGCTGCCCTCAAGCGCGCTGCCCTTTTCGGCGACGGATGGATGCCTTACGTCGTGACGCCCAAGCGCGTTAGCGACGGGCTTGAGTATATCGCGCGCGAGGCCGAGCATGCCGGGCGAAAGATCACCAACTTCGGAACTTGCGTGCATCTGTTCTGCACTCTCGGTGCGTCATACGAAGCAGCGCTCGAGGTTTCGGCCGAGCATCTGAGCAAGCGCTATGCGATGGACTTCCGCGAGCCGGCCAAGCGCTACGCCGCTCTCGGCACGCCGGCGGACGTGGCCGCGAGGGTCGGCGAATTCATCAAGGCGGGAGTGCGCGATATCGGAATCGACGCGATATGCCATCCGCGCGACCGCTCGGCGCAGCTCGATCAGTTTGCGCGCGAGGTCATTCCGCTCATCCGGAAGTAGTGCGCGGCCACGCGCTCCCGAAGCGCCCGTCGTGGAGCCGCGGCCACACCGGCTTGCGGTAGGGGCGCTTGAAACCGTCTTCGGGATAGCCGATTGGAACCAAGGCGATCAGTTGAAAATCCTCGGGCGCGCCCAGCAGCGCCTTGGTTTCCGGCTCGCGCGACGACAGCATCGTGGTCATCGCAGTACCGATTCCCAGCGCGCGCGCCGTAAGCATCATCAACTCGATTGCAGGAAAAATCGATCCGTAGGTCGCGCCGAAATTGAACAGATCCTCAGGTGTGCCGCGCGCGACGCGCATCTTGGGGCGATCAAGAAAAATCACGATATGGGCGGGCACGATCGCAAGCGAGGCGGCGAACTCGTCGCCGACTCTTAGCGCCTTTTGCGCGCGCGGCGACAGCGTCGTGCGTCCGCGGATTATCGCGGTTTCTTTGTACGGTCCCCAAACCGCTTCGTACATCTTTTGGATTTCGCGCCGCGCCGCCGCCTCGCGCACGATCACGAATTCCCACGGTTGCGCGTTCGAGCCCGAGGGCGCCATGTTGGCGGTTTCGAGCACGCGTTCGAGATCGCGCTGCTCGATAGGACGCGGCGAAAATCGCCGCACGGTTGGAGTGCTGGTTGCTACGTCGAAAAATTCCATTGCGGTTGGGCGCGCCTCTTAAAGCCGAATCCTACTCCGCATCGCGATTCGCGCGCAAAACTCCCGCGTACCCGGCGCTTACGCGAGCTCGAGCGGCGTGGCGCCCTGCTCGACGACGCATCCAACGATCGCGGCGTCCGGATAGCCCGCGCGATGCAGCGCGGCCAGCAAGGCCATCGCTTGCTCATCGGGCAGCGCGACCAGCAGTCCGCCCGAGGTCTGCGGATCGAACGCGAGCGACGCCATCACGTCGGAAACCTCGTCATGAATTTTGACCATCGGTTCGTAGTACTCGCGGTTGCGCGCTCCCCCGCCCGGAATCATTCCCGCACGGCACAGCTCGATCGCACCGGGCAGCAGCGGCAGATCCGATTCTTCGAAGATCATCGTGACTCCGCTGCCCAGCGCCATTTTCGATGCGTGGCCCAAAAGCCCGAAACCGGTAATGTCCGTCGCCGCGTGGACTTCGTACTCGAGCATCGCGGCCGCCGCCCCCGCGTTTAGCTGCGCCATCACTTTGACCGCCGCTTCGTACTGATCGGCGCCCAGCGCATCGCGCTTGAACGCGGTCATCAGAATGCCGGTGCCTAGCGGCTTGGCCAGCACCAGCGCGTCACCCGCGCGCGCGCCGACGTTGCGGACGATGCGGCGCGGGTCGATCACGCCGGTTATCGCCATCCCGAATTTCACTTCCTCGTCGGCAACGCTATGCCCACCCACCACCACGGCGCCCGCCTCGCGCACTTTGTCCGAGCCTCCGCGCAGAATTTCCGCCAGCATCGAGCCCGGCATTCCCGATTGCGGCCAGCACACGATATTGAGCGCGCTAATCGGCCGCCCGCCCATCGCATAGATATCGCTGAGCGCGTTGGCCGCCGAGATTTGTCCGTAGGTGTAGGGATCGTCAACTACCGGAGTGAAAAAATCCACCGTGTTGACGATCGCCAAATCGTCGCTCAGACGGAACACTCCGGCGTCGTCGCCGGTCGAGATTCCAACCAGCAAATCGGGATGGCTCGGCAGTTCGAGCATCGCAAGTGTGGCCGCCAGATCCGCCGGACCCAGCTTGCCGGCTCAACCCGCAGCCTTGCACCGCGCCGTCAGGCGAATGATGTCTTCGCGCGACGGATTATTGTCCTTCGATTCGGGCATCGGTCACATTGTCGCCTTTTTGCGCCTGCGATGTCAGCCTGCGCGAGAGCGCAAGCGGCGTGCGTCTCCGATTCGGGTGGTCACGCCGCTATGATCGAAATAGTCGAGCAACGCGATCGCGAACTTGCGCGAGGCTCCCAGCAGATCGCGATATGTTGCCGCGGTGATTTCAGGATTCTTCGCCAGATGTTCGATCAGCGTCGCGCGCGCGCCGTCAATCGCGCCGCGGGCGAAATACAGATCAGTCGCAATTTTGACCAGCCGCCCCTCGCGCTCAAGTGTCGCGGCGATCGTACGCATCGACGCGAGCGTCGCCGGCGGGAGTTTGAGCTCGAGCGCGAGTTGGGTCAGGTCGGGCGGCTGATAGCGCGCGGCTTCGAGCGCCTGCTCGATCCGCTCGCCGAGCTTGCCGGCCGCGCCGCCCAGATGCACCTGATGCGCTGTAAGGCGCAGCATGCTGTCATCGCGCACAATTCCGGTCTCGCGCCCCAGCCGATCGACGATCGAACGGAACGCGCGCGCGCTCACCTCCCACGGCAGGCGCGAGCGTAGCGCTTCCATCTCGAGCCCGGGTGCGAGTGGCTCGGCCGCGTGATGCCCTGTCACGGCGGCGAGTGCAAAGCGCCCGAGCGCATCCCACTTCGCAGCGGTGGTGAAGCCTTCCTCATCGCCCATCGAAAGCTTGATGAAGCGCGCGTCCTTGAGCGCCGCCGCGATCTCTTTTTGTGGCGCATTGAGCAGTTGCTGCGCGCGCAGCGCACTCAGCGCAAGGCTTTCCTGCAAATCGATCAGCGCTTCGAGCGCGTCGGCTCCCGCGCCGTCGCGCAAGATCGCGAGGTTCGTCCGATAGCGCTCGAGCGGTTTGCGCACGCGGCGTCCGAGCGGGTTGAGCACTACGCCGCCGCCGAGTGTGCGCATATTGGTCTCGTCGCGAATCACAAAGCGGTCGCCGCCCAGCGCGACGATCGGATCGTCGGTGACGATCTGGACCAGGCATCGCTCTTTGGGCGCGATCGCGGTTTTGTCTTCGAGCAGAATCGTGCGGCCGATCGTCTCCGCGGTGCCGATATACAGCCGCAGACGCGAGTTCGCGCGCAGCGGACGTTTCGCTGCCGGCCGAATTTCGAGCGACGCGTCAAAGCGCGTGGTCGCGAAATCCAGCTTCTCGTCGGCGAGCACCAATCCGCGCCGGAGCTCGATTCGCTCCGCGCCTGCGAGGTTGAGCGCGACGCGCTGGCATCGCCCGGCGCTCTGCACCGGTTCGGAATGCATCTGCACCGCGCGCACCCGCACCTCGTCGCCGGCGGGCAACACCCGCAGCTTCTGGCCGACCCGAACCTCGGCGCCGATCGCGGTGCCGGTCACGACTGCGCCGTGTCCTTTGATCGTAAACGATCGATCGATTGGCAGCCGGAAGATTCCGGTCGCGCGCCGGCCCTCGAAGCCCTCTAGCTGGCGGACGATCTCGGCGCGCAGCTCATCCATCGCGGCGCCGGTTTGCGACGAAACCGCGATCACCGGCGCGTCCGCGAGCGTGGTGCCCTCGGCGAGCAACTCGATCTCGTCGCGCACCTCGCGGATTCGCGCGGCGTCGGCGAGATCGGACTTGGTGATGACGAAAATTCCGCGGCGTGTGCCGAGCAGATGCAGGATGTCCAGATGCTCTTCGCTCTGCGGCATCAC